>JBJYWW010000044.1:2651-14471 GCA_046259645.1 Anaerolineae bacterium | reverse complement strand
GATCCCCCCCCGCGCGCCCACGCAGCTCGCTCGCGGCCGCGACAGGATGTTCGCTGCCGCGGCCGAGCTGCGCGCGCACGCCGCGGCCGCCGCAGCCAGAGCGGACGGCGACGAGTCCCTGTCCGACGCGCTCGATTCGTGCTTGGCGCAGATGCGCCGCGGCGTCGACGAGGACCACGTGCTCGAGGAGCACGCCCATCAATCCGCCGCGCTCCGGCCGTTGCTCCAGACGGCAACGCGGATCTCCGAAGACATCGTTCCCGCACCCCGAGCCGACCTGACTCCTGGCCGCGACCGCCTACTGGCCGCGGCGGCGGACAGGCGCGAGACCGCGGCCGGCAGCCGCGGCATTGGCGCGCGCCTGGCCGAGGTCTTCGGTCCCGGGCGCCCACTGTCCGTGACACGCCTGGCGCTCGCCGCCGTGGTCGTCATCGCCGTCCTGCTCACTGCAGGGCCGGTGGCCGGCACTGTCGCTGCTGACGCGCTCCCAGGCGAGCACCTCTACTCAGTCAAGCGCCTCAATGAGCGGATCGCCCTCGCCCTGTTGTTCGATCCCAGTACGCGCGACGAGAGGGAGGCGGAGTACAGCCAGCGCCGGGCAGACGAGTTGCATGCGCTGGCGACGGAGGGCCGCGAAGCGACGATCGAGAACTGGCAGGTGCTCTTCCGCGAGTTCATCGATCAAACGCACCCGAGCGACAGGCTCCCACGCGGGTGGCTGTTCGTGGTTCCCCTCGACGGTGAAGACGAGGGCGAGCCGGAGACCATCAAGCTGCAGCTGACGCCGGACACCAAGGTCGACTTCCTGGGCCGCTATGGCGGCTGGGACGAGCTTCCACCGGGCATTGGGCTGCGCATTCGGGTCAAGACTCAGGACCAGGGCACCACGGTGTTGCTCGCCGTGCGCCTCGAGGACGAGGAGGAGGAAGGGACTCCTACCCCGGACACGCAGACGACGCCGGACGCAACGGCTGCTCCAGGGACAACGGGCACCGTGCCGCTGGGCACCGGGACACCGACGATCGGGCCGACGGCGCCGCTCACCGCCACCGCCACGCCCGCGACCTTCACTCCAACGCCCGAAGAGACCGCCACGGAGTCGGCATCCGCGACGCCGTCGCCGAGCGTTGGCGCGTCGCAACGCAAGCCGTCGTCGCGCGACCGCTACGCCTTGCAGGGGTACGTCGAGACGGTGGTCGACGACGTGACCTGGGTGGTGATCGAGCAGTCGAGCGACCGGAGCGCCGACCGGCAGTCGCCGGAGGTCGTCGTCGACGTCTCGGCGCTCACCGCCGAGCGCCGAGCGCCGATAACGAAGGGCGCCTGGGTGCGGCTGATGGGTCGCTGGACGGATGAGGCGATGACGCGCTACGAGGCGGTCAGCCTCGACAGCTACGAGGAACCAGACGACAGCCCCGTGCCTGTCGGCCAGCGGTGCCGGGGGATGAGCTCGGTCATCGGTCGCGTCGCGAACTACAAGCCGCTGCAGTCGCTTACGCTCGAGGATGGCTCGACGTACGATCTCACCGAGGTGCCGCGCAACGAGGTGCCGGGCGGGATAGAGCCGGGCGCTCGGGTCGAGATCGCGTACGAGCTTTGCGAGGACGGCCGACGCAAGGCGACCAGGCTCGCGGTGCTCGACGCGCGACCGGCGGTCAAGCCCTACCGCGGCACGATCGACGACGCGTCGGGCGGGCAGTTCACGCTCGTCACGCGCAGTGGCCAGCGCTACCTGGTGCTCTTCGACGCGTCCACGACCATCGTCGGCGCGGCCGCGATCGAGGACGGCCAGACCGCGCTAGTGCGGGGATGGGACGACGGCGAAGGGCGGGTCCGGGCCATCGAGATACGTGTCGCTAAGCCGGAGTCGCCGGAGAGCCCCGCCACGCCGGTGCCTCCCGCGTCGCCCGAGCCGAGCAGCACGCCAGGCTTGGATTCGCCGGGACCGACCGGAACGCCCGTGCTTGGCGCGCCGACCGCCCCAGCCGGCGCGCCAACTCAGCCGGGGCTGGCACCTCCGGCGCAAGGCGCCCCGTCGGCCGGCGCACATCTCGACTCTGGACACAGTCTCGCCGCACGGATTGCGTAGGAGGGCGCCGGGGCTGCGAGAGCCGTCAGGCCCGCATGCTAGCAGGCGCGCAACGCCCAACCTATAATCTGCCTGTCCGTGGCCGGTAGAGCAGCGACGGGCGCCGACCTTCGCGAGATGGGGCCTGCCCGATCGACTCTTGCGCGCCGAGGTGGCAGTCGACGCGATGAAATCCCCCCGCAATACCGCACGCTACGCTCTCGTTGGGCTGCTCGTCAGCCTGACGGCTCTCGCGTCCATCAAGGGCGCCCACAGCGCGGCTACTGATCCGATCCCCTCCAACCCTGACACGACCGTCTCCGGCCCGACCGGTCCGCGCTCCGGCGGCGCGGTGCTTGCGCCCGCCGACGCTTTGAGGCCCGGCGGCTCCGGCGAGCCGGCGATCAGCGCGGCCGCGCCATACTCGCCGGCCGACCAAGCGGCAGACGAGCTTGGCCCAGCCCCGTGCCGCGTGGTCGGCGCGCCGCTCGTGATCGAGCCGGCGCCCGGCGACACGTGGGCGTGGAGCACGCTCCAGAACGCGGGGGACGAGCCCGCTGCCCCGGTCGCCCTGGAAATCGGATGGTCCGGCGACGCTCAACTCGCGGAGGTGGTCCTGGAGCTTCCCGGGGCGGCCCGAGCGCGCCTGCACGACGGGAGCTTGACCAGCCCGGCGGTCGTCTCGCTGGCCCTTGACGGCGGAGGCTCGCCGGGGATCGCGCCTGGCGAGACCGCTCGTCTCGGCGTGCGGTTCGAGCCTGATGCGCCAGGAGTGGCCGTGGCTCTCGGGCCGGCGGTGCTGTTCATGAGCGAGGGCTGTCAGTTGGCGCTCGGCCCCATGCACGAGTCCGAGTGCCCGCTGGCCCTGACCGGCGTGCGCGTCTCGGGCAACGACCCCCGGCGCGTCACTCTCAGCGCCACGAACACCAGCGCCGCCCCCGTGCAGTTGCGCGGCATGGACGTGCATTGGCCCACGACTGACAACGGCTCCCTACAGGCGCTGTACGTCGGCGGGCGGCTGATCCACGAGTTCCAGCGCGGTCTCAAGCACTCGCCCGCGGCCATCGACTTGGACAAGATCCTGGACGACCCGCTCGTTCTCGAGCCCGGCAGCCCGACCTCGCTGTGGCTCGAGTTCGAGCGCCCGGTGGCCGACGCTCCCTACGTCGTGACCGTCGCCGTGCCCGGCGGGTGCCTCGCCACCGCTACCACCTGGCTCAGCGCGCCTGGCTGCGGCGTAGGGGTCGATGGGCTCGAGACGCAAGGCAAGCGAGCGCAGGTTGTCATGTCGAACGTGCTGCCGGCTGCGCAGACGCTCGAGGCGCTCGACGTGTTCTGGCCGAGCGGACCGAACGGTCCGCTGGTGTCAGCCAGATTGAACGGGCGGCAGGTCTGGCGCGGGAGCGAGAGCGACTCTCCGGCGAGGTTGTCGCTTGGCGACGACGCGTCGCTGGCCGGCAACGCCTCCGCCATCCTCGAGCTCGAATTCGATCCGCAATCAGCCGTCAACGGCGGATCCGAGCCTGCGTCGAGCTCCTCGGTCGCCGGACGCGACTACACTATCGTCGCCGGACTGCGCGGCGGCTGCCGCCTTGTCTACTCAACCGTGAGCCCGGACGCAGCGGCCGGCTGCAGCGTGTCAGCGGGCGAGATCGTTGCCAACCAGGGGCAGTCGTCGGCGTCGGTCGGCTTGACCAACTCCGGAGGCGCGGTCACGCTCAGTCGCTTGGCCGTCTCGTGGCCGACGCGCAACGGCTCCCTCACGTCGGTCAGCCTTGGCGCGCTCAGCCTGTTCCGGGGCCGGCAGCCGGCCACTTCCGAGCCGTTCGTGCTCACGTTCAGCTCCGCCGACGCGGTCGTGCTCGACGGCCACTCCGCGGCTCAGCTCGTGCTAGGCTTCGAGAGCATGCTGTCTCCCAGCGGCCACGCGCTTGCTCTGTCGTTCGACAACGCCGCGGGCGAGCCCTGCTCCGACCTCGTGATCACGCCTCCGCCTCAGGACGTTGCTTGCGCCCTGACCGTCACCGGGCTGGAGGCCGAGGGCGAGCGCAACATCCAGTTCTGGGTCCGCAACGACGGGCTGAGCGAGGTCGAGCTGCAGTATCTCAGCGTCGTATGGCCGGCGGGTGAGGGGCTGAACCAGTTGGTCAGCGTGTTCGTGGTCGAAGGCGACAACGAGAATCTGCTTTGGACGGGCAACCAGCGCCACTCGCCCGCGCTCGTCCCGCTGTCTGGCGAGCGCGCTGCCATCATCGACCCTGGCGAGACGGTCCGTCTGCGCCTGCACTTCATCCAGCTGGTCGGCGTTCAGGACCCGGCGGCCGAGCTGAAGCTCACGGTGGGCACGGCAGAGGGGTGCCTGGCCTTCTACCCGAACGACGACAGGGGGGCGCGACCGGAGACGGAGTCGTTCAACGGCACCATCGTCGAGCTGCCCGAACGGACCTGGGGCGATTGGATCGTCCAGGTTGGCTCGGGCGCCGAGCGGCAGCATCGGCTGGTGACGGTGGACGAGCAGACGCGGTTCGAGCCGCCTACGCTGTCGCCGGCCGTGGGCGACGCGGTGCGCGTCGAGGCCTTGGTCATGGACGAGGGCGACACCACTGTGTGGCGCGCGCTGCGCATCACGCTGCACAGCACCGGGCAGCGCGTGACGTACATCGGCCGGATCACCGACATCGACAGCTCGTCGCCCGACCAGAGCCGGCCCGAGTGGCTGCGCATCGACGGCTTCGTGGGGCTCGTGCGCCTCGTCGACGCTACGCGCGTCGAGGGCGACCTGCGGCTGGGTGCGCGGGTCGAGGTGCAGGGGACCCTTGGCAGCAACGGTAGCCTCGTGGCGAGCTACGTCACGGTTCGCGAGGAGCCGATCGAGCAGCTCGTCACGGTGCGCGGGGTCGTCCAAGACAGCCGCACGGCGTACGAGATCCAGAGCGGGCTGCAGCTCTGGTTCGTCAGCAAGTACCGGGTCGAGGTCGACACCGCGGTGGTAGACAGCGCGCTGGTGCCGCAAGACCGGTTGCCCGCGAAGGGCGAGCGGGTCGAGGTGCGTGGTCGCTTGAGCGGCAACCGCATCGTTGCCACGCGCGTGTCCGAGGCTGCGGCGCCAGTCACCGCCAGCGTCGTCGGCACGATCGTGAGCCTGCCCTTCGGCAGCGTGCTCGGCACATGGCAGATAGCGACCGACGACGGCCGCGAAGTCGCCATCCTGGTGGAGTCTGCCTCAGTGGTCGATGCCCGCTCGGCGCCAGCGCTACCCGGCATGCGGGTGACTGCGGTCGTCGAGGAGCTGCCTGGAGGCGGCAACGTCGCGCTCGGAATGCGCCTGGATTGGCCGGACTGATGCATCGCGCCGGTCGCGACCGCTCGTTCGCGGCACTGCTGCTTGTGGCGGCGGTGGCCGGATCGGTCATCGCCTCGTCCGCTGCGGCGGCGGCGATCCCCACGGCGGCGGCCTCGGCGCAGCGGATCGTCACCGAGGACGAGAGCCTCCTCTCGAACAGCCCGGCGATTCAGTCCGTCGATCCCCGAATCGCGGTGACCGACGACGGCACCGTACACGTGGTGTGGCAGGAAGGGGTGCTCGGCCTTGATCCCGACGAGCCGGTGATCATGCACACGTACCGTCCGCCCGGTGGAGACTGGTCGGCGCCGACGGAGGTCTACTGGGACGGCGTGCAGCCAGCGTTGGCCACCGACGGGACGACGGTCGGAGTGGCGTTCGTCCGAAACCCGTTCGACAGCGAGGACTCGACCGAGGTCCTGTACAAGGTCTGGGACCACGAGACCGAGACGTGGCCCGACGCGCCGAACGCGATCGACGGGGACGTCGGTCTCGCGGGCTCCCAGCCGAACCTCGCGTTCGACAGGTTCCACGGCTTCCTCTGGCTGGTGTGGCTGGGCAGCGCGGACGAGCCTAACGCGAGCAAGCCGACCTATGCCCGTATACTCGTCGACAGCGGAGTCGCGGAGAACGCCGGAGTCATCGACGAGTACGAGAAGCGGGCCCAGTCGCCGGTGATCGCCATCTCACCGGAGAACGACGTCCACACGTGCTGGAGCACCGGCTACGCGTCCGGCGAGTCGGAGATCAACTGCTGGGAGTGGTCCGAGGGCGGCAGCTACTGGCGCTACGACGCGCCACCGCTCTGGGACCAGTACCGCCAGGCGCGCGCGCCGGACATAGCCATCGACACCGCTCTGCTGTGCGTCACATGGCACGAGGGCAGCCAGGATCAGCCGAACGAGATCATCCTCTCGTGCGACAAGCCGAGCGGAAACGTCTGGTTCGGCAACATCAGCTGGACAGCGGAGGACCGGTCGCTTCTCCCCAGCATCGCTCTCGAGGAGCGCCGCGGGGCGATGGTGCTCTGGCGCGAGCGTCGTGTCACGGCGCCTCAGCAGATTGTCTTCGGTCAGGGGCTGCCGCCGCCACTGCCGGATCCCGCCCCGGTTTCGAACGGGACGGCGCCGGCGGTGGACATGCCGACGCTGTCCTATCACGATGGCTACGCGCATGCGGCCTGGGTCGAGAGCACTGCGCTCGGTGGGTCCGAAGTGCGCTACGCGCGCTGGGTGGTGGAGCTGCCGACGCCGACGCCTTCGGCGACGCCGACCCGCACACCCACGCCCACGATGATGACGCCGCCCCCGCCGACATGGACGTCCTCGCCCACCGCCACCGGCACCGTGCCGACAGCCACGGCGAGCCCGACCGCCGGCACGGCCACGCCCTCTCCGTACAGGCTGTTCGCGCCGCGCTTGGACACGTAGCCCGCCGGATCGCTCGCCGACACGAGACTTCGGCGCAGCCGCGGGCGCTGGTCACTCGGCGGGCGTCGCCTCTAGTTTGTCCGTCGGCTCTGAGCTCCCCGCCGGTTCGGGCGTGTAGGGCGGCACCGCCGTCACGATCCGCTGCGGACGCGTGGCCGTCGCGAGCGGTGGAGTCGGCGTGTCGGTCGGCAGCTGCACCGTAGGCGGCGTCTCGACCAGCGGCGCCTCATCCCCCACTCGCCGCGACGGCTCGGCAGGCATGGCCGGCGCGACGATGTTGGCGACTGTGTAGACGCCAATCCACACCGTTGCGAGCAGGAACAAGGTGATTAGCGACCGCACGGCCCGACCCGTCGCGGCCTCGCGCTCGAGGTCGAACAACGCGACGTCCCTGTCGCGACCGGCCCGCCACATCACGAGCGCCTCCCGGGCCATCAAGATGGCCAGAAGCGCGTAGAACCAACCGGCGTAGGTCTGAATAGCGGCGACCAGGTCAAGCATGCGCGACGAGGGCACCTGCCCTCGAGCTCACTCGTTGAATATCTCCCCGACGGACCTTCCCATGTGGATGCGGCGGATGACCCCACCGAGCAGAGGCCCGACGTCGATTATGGTGGTGCGCGGAGGACGGGCGTCCTCGGCGATTGCCACCGAGTTGGTGACGACGATCTCGTCGATCGGCGCCTCGGCCAGCCGTTCGCGAGCCGGGTCCGACAGAATCGGATGCGTCGCCAGCGCGTGCACGCGCCGCGCGCCTCGCTCCTTCACGAACTCGGCGGCGCCCGCCATGGTGCCCGCGGTGTCGATCTCGTCGTCGATGATGAACACGTCTCGCCCGTCGACGTCCCCTATCAGGTTGAGGACATATGGCTTGCCGTCCTTGGCGCTGCGGCGCTTCTCGATAATGGCCAGCGGCAGGTCGACCTCCTCCGCGAAGTTGCGCGCGACCTTGGCCCGGCCCAGATCCGGCGCCACGACCGTCGACTCCGCCACCACCCTGTGCCGCGCGAAGTCAGCCAGCTGGTGGCGCGCGGTGATGTCGTCGACCGGGATCCGGAAGAAGCCCTGAATCTGCCCGGCGTGCAGGTCCATGGTGAGCAGCCTGTCTGCGCCGGCCACGGTGATCAGGTCCGCCACGAGGCGCGCGGTGATGGGCACGCGCGGCTGGTCCTTCTTGTCTGATCGACCATAGCCGTAGTACGGCACCACAGCGGTGATGCGCGCCGCGGAATCGCGCCGCAGGGTGTCGATGGCGATCAGCAACTCCATTAGGTTGTCGTTGGTTGGCGGGCTGGTCGGCTGTATCCAGAAGACGTCCGCCCCGCGCACGGAGCGCGTCAGCCGGACGAAGGTGTTGCCGTTGGCGAACTGCACCACGTCGCGCGGCAGCAGGTCTTCGCCGAGGTGGGCCGCGATCTTCTCCGCCAAGTCCTCGTTGGCCGTGCCGGTCGCCAGCACCAGGCGGCCGTAAAGACCTTGCTCCGTGCGGGCGGAGACGGCGCGCCGGCTTGATGGCTGGCCGCCCTGGCGCAGCGTGCTCGGATGGGCATCGGCCCATGCCGCGTGCTCGTCGATGGCGCTCAGCAGGCTCGCGACCCCTTCGCCCGTGGTGGCGGTGGTCAGCGCGACCGCCGGCCGCCACGCGTCCGCGCCCACTCCCGACTCGGCGGATAGCGCGCGCAGCTGCGCCGCCAGCTGCTCGGCTCCCTGCAGGTCAGCCTTGTTGACGGCGAACACGTCGGCGACCTCCAGCAGCCCCGCCTTCAGCATCTGTACAGCGTCGCCCATGCCTGGCACCAGCACCAACACGGTCGTGTCGGCGACCTGTGCGACGTCGACCTCCGCCTGCCCAGCGCCGAGCGTCTCCACCAGGACCACGTCGAAACCGGCAGCGCCCAGGGCGCCGATGGCGGCCCTGGCGGCGTCGGCCAGCCCTCCGGAGGCTCCGCGGCTGGCCATCGACCTGATGAACACGCCATCGTCGCCCGTGTGCTGGCTCATGCGCACGCGGTCGCCCAGGACGGAGCCGCCCGTGACGGGGCTCGACGGGTCCACGGCCAGCACTGCCACGGTGCGGCCGTGCAGGCGAAGCTCGCCGATCAGCGCCGACACCAGCGACGACTTGCCGGCGCCCGGCGGTCCGGTAACGCCTACCACAATGGCGTCGCTCTCACGAGCGGCGTAGGAGCTCGCCAGCGGGCCGAACGGGGCATCCTCTATCAGCGACAGCGCGCGCGCGAGGGCGCCCCGATCGCCGCTGACGACGCGCTCGGCAAGCGAGGCCTCGCCGGCGGGCAAGGACCGGCCCACCGGCGAAGCGCCACCACCGGTCTCGGGCTCGTCAGCCGCCAGCACCGGCGGTGTCCTCTGTGCGAACCTCGGCCCTGATGTACTTGACGATGTCCGCCGTGCTTGTGCCAGGACCGAACACCTTGGCCACACCCGACTGCTCGAGGGCAGCCACGTCGGACGCGGGGATGACGCCGCCTGCGACGACCAGCACGTGGCCGATGCCGGCAGCCGCAAGGAGCTCGGTGACACGCGGGAACAGTGTCATGTGCGCACCGGACAAGCTCGAGAGGCCGACGACGTCGACGTCCTCTTGCAGCGCCGACTCGACGATCATCTCCGGCGTTTGCCGGATGCCGGTGTAGATCACTTCCATGCCCGCGTCACGCAAGGCGCGCGCGATTACCTTGGCGCCCCTGTCGTGGCCGTCCAAGCCGGGCTTGGCGACCAACACACGGATCCTGCGCTCGCTCATGCAAGGGCCCCCGACTGCTCAGCGGATTCGGGCGGATTGTAGCACATAAGGTCGGCCCGACCGGGCGCCGGCGAGGCTGTCGATCGGGCGCCGACGAGCCGGATGGCAGGCAAGCACAACGAGGCCGCGCTGCGCGTCGGCAGAGCTGCGCGCAGCCGCGATCAGAGAGGCGGCAAGGCGCCCCCAGACCGTTGCCGACGGCTCATCGAGGGCGTCGTGACGCTCGGCGACCGATGGCGCCGCGGCACGCGGTGACGCCGCAGCCTGTCAGTCGGTGCGCAACGCCCTGAGCGGCTTCATGCTGGCCGCCCGAAGCGCGGGGTACACGCCGCTGGCCAGTCCGATCAGCGTGGCGAACGCTAGCGCGAACGCCGACAGCCAAAGAGGCGTCACTAGCAGGTCGACCGGGTCCTCGGGCGGCGCGCCGGGGTTGCTCTGGGTGACGATGGCCAGCAGCGCGTAGTTGATCGCCTTGCCCCCGAAGAAGCCCAGGAGCACCCCAAGCAAGCCGCCGATCGCGCCGATGGCCCCGGCCTCGGCCAGGAAGATCCGCAGCACGTCGCGGTTGGTGGCGCCGATGGCCTTCATGATCCCGATCTCTTTCGTGCGCTCGTAGATTGCCATTGTCATCGTGTTGGCGATGCCGAAAGCCGCGACGACCAGCGCGATCGCCCCGACTCCGCCGAGAACGACCCGGACGATCAGGAAGAAGCCCCCTAGCTGGTCGGCGATCTGCTGGCTCGAGTACGTGACGAAGCCCATGTCGTCGATGGCTGCCTGCACCTCGCGGACGTGAGCGGGATCGTCGACCTTGACTGCGGCCTCGTCGTAGCCGTCGCGCGGGTTTGCCCTCTCCCCGGTGAACCACTGGTTCAGCTTCTCCACGTCGGCGCGGGCCATGTAGACCACCATGTCGTTGAAGCCGCCCGACTCCTCTAGGACGCCGGCGACTCGGAGCCGCTCGTTGCGCGTCAGCTCGTTGCCCTCGTCGTCCAGGCGCGTGATGGCGGCGATGATCGTGCGCCCTTGCAGATCGAGCTCGCCCTCGCCCTGACCGGGCGCGCCGATCGCCCCGCCGCCAGGCATGAACACGACCTCGCCCCCTGCCTCGAACACGCGCTTGCCCACCACGATCAGACCGCCCCCGAGTCGCGCCAGGCCGCTCTCCATCGCCCAGCCGAAATCGGGGGCCACGTCGGGATCAAGGCCGCGCACGTAGGCGAACGGGGCAGTCTCGCGACCGAGCTTGAGCTCGATGGGGAACACCGCGTTGGCTCGTGGCGAAGCCGCCACGACGTACGGCATGTCGCGGATGGCGTCGATGGCCCTGTCGTCCAGCTTGACGTCGCGCTCCCGCGCCGTCCCGCCCATTCCCTGGGCGCTCGCCGACTGGGGGCGCCCGACCTCGATGATCGTCAGGTCGCCGAACTGGCCCATCGACTCGTTGAGGCTCTCCTGCAAGCCGACGGTAAGCGAGACGAGCAGCACGACCGCCGCCGTGCCGATCACGACGCCGATCGCCGTGAGCGACACACGCGCCCGCATGCGGTTCAGGTTCGCCAGCACGAGGGCGATCAGGTCGCGGTTGCTCAAGGTGCCGTCTCGATCTCTATCGCCGCGCCCGATGACGCGCCGGCGCCCGGCCCGTCGGGGAAGCCCCGTAAACCCGTTTGCGGCACCGCCGGCGGCGCTGACGCACCGAGGCCGAAGAAGCCCTTCAGCACGCGCCGCCACATCGGGACCTCGTCAAGGGTCTCGACGGCGAGCTCGTCTACGGGCACCTCGGGCGCGGCGGCGATCTCGAACTCGTATGACTCGACGTACCTCTGCTGCCTGTTGAAGTCGTCCGTGTAGTGCACCACCACCTCGACCGCCGCGCCTTCGGTGGGCGCGACGGGCAGCAGATCGGCATCGATGGGGAACGGCCCCCCGGCGTCCAGCGGCCCGACGTAGGTCGTCGCCCCCTCCACGACGTCCATGTAACGCCCGGACACCACCTCGACGTTACCGACGTTCAGCGTCGCGTCGCCGGCGTTGATGACCTCGACGCTGAACGGTATCGTCTCGCCGACCACCGTCGACGTTATCACCGTGATCGGGTTGATGACGATCGAGACCTCGCGACTGACCAGCAGGCCGATCACCTCGCTGGCCGTGTGATCGGAGCCCTCGTAGTCGACGTAGCTGAACCCCACGTCGAGCACGTAGGCGCCGG
>JBJYWW010000044.1:0-2641 GCA_046259645.1 Anaerolineae bacterium | reverse complement strand
ACCATCTCCTGCTGGACGGTCGTCGTCTCGCCCGCCGCGAGCCGCCCGAGGTACTGCACGTTGCCACTCCCGAGCGGCGCGAACACGCCGAGGGCCGAGCCGCTGCTCGTGCCGTCCGCCACCGACGTCGAGCTCGCGGTGCCGCCTAGCGCAAGGCGGGTGCGCAGCGCGTCGCTCACGCCTGCGTTGAGCACCTCGATCTCCAGCTGGAACACCTGTCCCGGGTGCAACTCGTCGCCGAACGAGTAGCGCGTGATGATCGGCAGCGGGCCGAACGCCGCGGTGTTGCCGACGGTGATCCCGAGCTGA
The DNA here is from genome assembly GCA_046259645.1 of Anaerolineae bacterium. GTDB lineage: Bacteria > Chloroflexota > Anaerolineae > Epilineales > Epilineaceae > JBJYWW01. The sequence continues at coordinate 2,332 of JBJYWW010000044.1, read as the reverse complement.
TACGTGTCGCCGTAGCGCTGGTTGTCGGGGTCGTCGTAGCGAATCTCGAACACCTGCTGCACCGCGCCGGGCTCCGCCACCGGCGACGCCACCAGGCGGAGCGACACCGTGGCCGCGCCTCCGGGACCAATGTTAACGGGCGGCGGCCCCGCGCCCTCGAGCGCCAGCGTGCCGGCGGCGGGTGCCAGCACCACGTTCCGCGCCTCCCAGCCGCCGATGTTCGCGAGCTCGAAGCTCACCGAGAACGGCGCACCGGGCACGCAGCGGCTCGGCGCCTGTGCCGAGTTGACGGTGATGAGGGGGCGGGACTCGTCGGTCCCCTGCACGTGAACGCCGATGGCCGTCTGGTCGCTGTAGCTCAGGCCATTGGCGTCGTCCCACCGCAGCACGATCGCAAGCGAGTAGACGCCCGTCTGGGCGCTCGAGTCGACCCTCATTCGCGCCTCGAAGGGCCGGGTCTCGCCGGCGTCGATCTCCTCCTTGTACATGCTCGCGCCTTGACCCGCGGGTACGAGCACGTCGCTGGACAAGGTGAGCAGCACGTTCTCCGCGTCGACTCGGCCGACGTTTTGGACCTCGAGGCGCACCACGAAGTCATCGCCGGGCGCAGGCGCGCCCGGTCGCACGTCTGAGTCCGACACGACTAGGATCGGGCGGCCCACGGCGGTCGTCGGCTCCGGCGTGTCGATGGGCTGGGGCAACGTTGCGGGCGGCACCCACGTAACGGTGGGCGTGGCGGCGCCCGTGGTCGGCGTCCCAGTGACAACGACCGTCGAGCTCGGCCGGCTCGTCGCGGCGGGTGTGGCCGACGGCGCGGCAGTGGCCGGGGACGTGGGTGTCGACGTCGGCAAGTCGTCCGATGTCGGTGTGGCGGAGGCCTGCTGCGGATCCGGCCCGGACCGGCTCGTCGGCGCGCGCAGGATCAGGGTCGGCAACGGCTCCCCCTGCTGCTGGAGAGCGTGCCGCAGCGCCAGCCGTGGCGGCTCGAGCCAGGCCTCGGCCGTTCCCAAACGGGCGAAGGCGACGAGTGCCGCCACCATGGCTGCGACGTTCAGTCGTGTGTTCACTGGTTGGCCTCCGTTGTCTTGCCGGCGTCGCGTGTGCCCTCGTGGTCGACCTCTCCGCCGGCGGGCGACCCGTATCCGGCCGCGACAGCGCGCGGCTCGCCGAGCTCGGTCGAGTCGCCGCCAGGCACCTCTCCGAGCATGTGGCCGTCCTCCATCACGACGACCCGGTCGGCGTACTCCGCGAGGCGTCGATCGTGCGACACTACCAGCAGCGTGTGACCGAGCTGGTTCAGCTGCGCCAGGATCTCCATCACCTCGCCGCCGGTGCGCGTGTCCAGGTTGCCGGTCGGCTCGTCACCGAGGAGCAAAGGCGGCCTGTTGGCGAGCGCTCTCGCGATCGCCACGCGCTGCTGCTCGCCGCCCGAGAGCTCGTTCGGGCGATGATCCGTGCGCTCGCCCAGGCCCACGCTCTCGAGCAGCCGCCGCGCGCGGCGGTGCCGGTCGGCGGCGGCGACCCCGGCAAACACCATCGGGAACTCGACGTTGCGCAGGGCGGTCATCGTCGAGATCAGGTTGAACGACTGGAACACAAAGCCCACCATGCGCCGCCTGTACCGCGCGAGGTCGATCTCGTCGAGGCTCGAGATCTCGTAGCCCGCTACCGTGATGGTGCCGCTGGTCGGGCGGTCCAGACCGCCGACGAGGTTCAACAGGGTGCTCTTGCCCGAGCCGGATGGTCCCATCACCACCACGAACTCGCCCTGCCCGACCGACAGGTCGGCGTCGTTGAGCGCGCGTACGGTCTGGGAGCCCAGCCGGAAGTGCTTGGTCAAGCCGCGCAAGGCGATGTACGGCTCGTCACCGGATGCCGACATCAGCGAGTGGCCTCACGCTGGCTGGGGCCGGACCGCCCTCTGCGGCGGACCTTCGCTGCCGCCGGCTGGTCCGGCTGCGGCGATCTTGACTCGCGCATCGTGCCGGCCTAACCGGCGAAGCCTGCCAGCAAGCGCGACACCGCGACCCCGGTCAAACCGAACGCAAGGCGCAGGCCCTCGAAGAGCAGCACAGCGATGACTGCCTTGCGCCCGGAGACGCGCGATGCCGCCCACACGGCCACACCGAGCAGGCCCAAGTACCACAGGTTCCACACCTCTATCTCGCCCAGGAGCGGCTGGGCGAAGCTGGTGACGCAGTCGGTCGTCGCCGCGAGCTGGTCACACGCCACGAGCCCCGACAGCCCGCGGGGGTTCGGGTCCCAACGTCCGAGCAGGTGCTGGACCGTCAGCAGGACGTTGCCGAACACGAGCGGCAGACGCGCCCACGAC
>JBJYWW010000043.1:0-8930 GCA_046259645.1 Anaerolineae bacterium | reverse complement strand
ACGCAGGCTATCATACGTGCAGGTTTGGTTGGCCATGCTCGCCAGGTTGCCGTCGCTCTGCCCGACCGCAGCCAGCACCGAGAGGCCGAGGCCCAGGGACAGCACGACGGACGCGGCGCCCTCGCGCGGACCGGCGATGGCGGAGAGCGGGTGACCGAGCTGCGGACCGAGCTGCAAGCCGCGATGAGCGACCACGTCGGCGTCGAGAGATCGGCGGAGGGACTACAGGACGCCTTGGACGCCGTGAAGCGCCTCCAGACTCGGTACGCCCACGTGGCGATCGACGACAAGTCGAGGCGTTTCAACCAGGACCTGCTCGAGGCATGGGAGCTTGGCTGCCTGCTGGATCTGGCGGAGGTGACGGCGGCCGCGGCCCTCGGCCGACTGGAGAGCAGGGGGGCGCACTACCGCGGCGACTACCCGGACCGTGACGACGCCGAGTGGCTCGTGCACAGCCTCGCGTACCAGACGCAGCGCGGGGTCGAGCTGCGCTACAAGCCCGTCGTGGTTGACAGGCACGAGCCGATGGCGCGCAGTCGCTGAGCCCGGTGTGGCGCCGGGGAGCGAGGTCACATCGTGGAGCATCACCTCAAGATCAGACGCTTCGATCCCGAGTCTGGTGCAGGGCCCTACTGGGCTCGGTACACCGTCGACGCCGAGCCGACCGACACGGTGCTTGACGCGCTGAACGCCGTGAAGTGGTACCATGACGGCAGCCTGGCGCTGCGGCAATCGTGCGGGCAGGGCGTGTGCGGCTCCGACGCGTTGCGGATCAACGGCCGCAATCGACTCGCGTGCAAGACGCTGTTGCGGGATGTCGGGCGCTCGGTCTCGGTGGCCCCGATCGCCGGCTTGCCGGTGATCAAGGACCTGGCGGTGGACACGGAGCCGTTCTTCGCTCAGTATCGTTCGGTGCTACCTTATCTGCAGTGCGACGACGATCCGGGCGAGACTGAGCGGCGCCAGACGCCGGAAGAGCGGGCGCGGTTCGACGAAGCGACCAAGTGCATTCTGTGCGCGGCATGCACGACGAGCTGCCCTAGCGCGTGGGCCAACGACAGGTTCGTGGGCCCGGCGGCAATCGTTCAGGCTTACCGGTTCATTTGCGACAGCCGCGACTCCGCCGGGGCGGAGCGACTTGCTCAGTTGGACGGCGAGTCCGGTGTGTGGCGGTGCCGGACCACGTTCAACTGCACGGACGCGTGCCCGCGCGGCATCGCGGTGACCAGTTGCATCGGCGAGATCAAGCTCGAGCTGGCCATCGGCCGGCGCACGGGCGCCTGAGGGACCATGAGGAGAGCGGAAGGATGACGGACAGCGGCGGCAGGCCGATGGTGCGCGGGCTGGAGGGCGTCGTCATCGGCACCAACAGCATCAGCAAGGTGTACGGCGATGAGGGTCGGCTGACCTACGCTGGCTACGACATCAGGGATCTCGTCGACCACTCCTCCTACGAGGAGGTGGTGTTCTTGCTCTGGAATGGGCACTTGCCCAACAGGGAGGAGTACGACGCGCACATTGCCGACATGATCGCCAAGCGCGCGCTCAAGCCTAACGTCTTGGACATGTTGGCGCACATGCCCAGGACGATGCGCCCGATTTCGGCCTTGCGGTCGGCGGTAAGCCTGTCGTCGGGCGACGATCACGAGTCCGAGAGCGAGGAGCTGGACGCTCGGCGCCGGTCGGCGGCCCGGTTGGTAGCGCGCATCCCGGCGATGATCACGTCCTTCGAGCGCCTGCGCCGCAACCTCGAGCCCATACCGCCCCGCGACGACCTGAGCCACGCCGGCAACCTGCTGTACATGCTGACAGGCGATGAGCCTGGCGCGGCGGCCACGAGAGCCCTCGACGCCTACCTCATACTGCTCGCCGACCACGGCTTCAACGCCAGCACCTTCTCCGCCCGCGTCACCGCGAGCACCATAGCCGACATGTATTCCTGCATCACCAGCGCCGTCGGAACGCTGAAGGGTCGGGCTCACGGCGGGGCGAACGAGGGCGTGATGGTGATGCTCGAGGAGGTCGGCTCGCCGGAGAACGCCGAGAAGTGGGTGATGGACGCCATCGCCAACAGGCAGCGGATCATGGGCATCGGTCACCGGGTGTACAAGACCGTGGACCCGCGCGGCACCGCGCTGAAGGACCTGGCCGCGGACATGGCGGCAGAGAGCGGTGACCATCTGCTCGAGACCGCCATGGAGGTCGCGCGTGTCGCCGTCGGCTACTTCGAGGAGCATCGGCCCGAGCTCAAGCTGTATCCGAACGTCGACTTCTACTCCGCGCCGGTGCTGCACGCGGCCGGCATCCCGACCGACACGTTCACGCCCCTGTTCGCCGCCAGTCGCGTGGCCGGCTGGACGGCGCACGTGCTCGAGCAGTACGCCGACAACAGGCTGATCAGGCCACGCTCGGAATACGTCGGCCCCACCGGCCTCGTGTGGGTGCCGGTCGACGAGCGGTAGGGCCGTCGCCAATCGCGACGACGGCCGTCGGGGCGCGTCCTGGCCGTGGGAGCGACCTGACGCTCCGCGGCCGACCGCCGGCGTCTGGATAGGGATCAGCGGGTCGCCCGACAGCACGCCCCGCTCGGGTAGCCACCACGCCATTGCTCGATGCCGCGAGCTGGGCATCGACGCGCTCGAGATGGCGTGGGTGCACAGCGTCGCGCTGAAGGAAGAGGGCGGCGCGCGCGTCCGGGCCGCCGCCGAGCAGCACGGTCTGCGGCTTTCGGTGCACGCGCCGTACTACATCAACCTGAACAGCCACGACCCCGTGAAGCTCGCCGGCAGCAAGGAGCGGATCGTCGCCGCCGGACGGGCCGCGTCGTGGGCGGGGGCGCGCGACGTGGTGCTGCATCTCGCCTACTACCACGACGATCCGCCCCGCGACGTCCACGACCGCGTGACCGCCGAGCTTGTCGAGGCGCGCGAGCGCCTGGTCGAGGACCTCGCGGACCCCGACGCGTCCGGCGTGATCCTGCGGCCGGAGGTTATGGGACGCAGCAGCCAGTACGGCGACCTCGACGAGATCCTGGACCTGTGTCGGCGCGTGCCGGGCACGGCGCCGTGCCTGGACATCGCGCACCTGCACGCCCGGACCCAGCGCTACAACACCAGCGCCGAGTTCGATGACATGTGGGACAGCTATGCCGACGCTCTGGGTGAGAGCGCGTTGCGCGACGTGCACGTGCACATCTCAGGCATCGCCTACGGGGAGCTGGGCGAGAAGAAGCACCTGCCGTTCGAGGAGGCCGACCTGGACTACGAGGCGTTCCTCGGCGTGATGCGCGACCGCGGCGTGGAGGGCTTGGTGGTGGTCGAGAGCCCGGCCCGCGAGGACGACGTGCTGCTCCTCGCCGGCGTGTGGCGCAGGCTGGCGGGCGAGGCCACGGCGGGATGAGCGCCGAGCCCATGGCGGTGCTGGCCGCCATTGCCGTGCTGGCCGCAACGCCGGTGGCGCTGGTGCTGCTGGCCGGGACGCGGCACGTCGCGGAGCTGCGACTCTCGCCTGGTCGGTTCTTCCTGGGCTACGCAGTGCTGTTCTCCTCCATGCTCCTCGCGGCCAGGTACCTCGCCTTCCCGGCGGCTTTGTCGATTCTTGGGATCGCCCTGGGGTGGCTCGGGACGGCCCGCGGGGCCGCCGCCGCGGCGCGACTCGCCTTCGGCCCCGACTGGCTCGCCGGGCGTCCGGCGCCCGGTCGCGCCGGTCTGACCCGATGGCACCTCGCGGCGTGGCTCGGCGCCATCCTCTCGATCACGGCCGCGATCGCGATGGCCTACTCGGCGGCGGGCGGCGCGCCGGCGCCTTGACGGCGCGTCCGGGACCAGCGGCGCCAGTCCGCCGGCCGAAGCCGTGCGGCTGAGCCGCATCGGACCGTCGCGGCGACCCGATGAGGTGATGCCGGCCGCGGCGTCCCACCGAGCCGTGCCGGTCGCCGTGCTATAATCTCCCGCCATGCTCCCGGTGCTAGAGACCCTCACCGTATCGCCATTCGACGAGAACACCTACCTCGTCGGCGACGCCGAGGCGGGCGTGGCGGTCGCGATCGATCCCGGCGGCCGCACTGACGACATCGTGCGCGTCGCTCGCCTGCGCGGCGTAGAGATCACGCGCATCCTGATCACCCACGCTCACATCGACCACGTCACCGGCGTCGAGCCACTGCGCGAGGCCACGGGCGCCGAGTTCCTGATGCACGAGGACGGGCTGCGGCTGCTGCGGGGGTTGCCCCAGCAAGCGGCGATGTTCGGTTTGCCGCGCGTCGATCCGCCGGAGGCCGACGGGTTCATAGCCGGCGGCCAGGAGATCGAGGTCGGCGGCTTGGAGCTGCGGGTGCTGGACACGCCGGGCCACGCGCCGGGGCACGTCACGTTCCACTGCGCCGGCGCTCCCATGGAGTTCGGCGAGCGGCCGTTCGCGCTGTGCGGGGACGTGGTCTTTTACGGCTCGATCGGTCGGACCGACTTGGTCGGCGGCGACTACGAGACCCTGATGAAATCGATCGAGGATCAGATCCTCACGCTGCCGGACGAGACGGTGCTGCTGTCCGGGCACGGGCCGGCGACGACCGTCGGCCGCGAGCGGAGGCACAATCCGTTCATCGTGGACTGGCTGTCGCGGCATGAGTCCTGAGGAGCCCGACGACCGCCTGACTGACTCGACTGCCGTTGCGCGGCCGGGCGTAGCGGCGGCGGGGCGGGCGCGGGGCGAGGCGCTGCTAAAGCGGCTGCGCGTGGCGCCGGTCCTGGCGGACGGCGCCATGGGCACGCTGCTGTACGCCCGAGGCGTCGACTACGACCGCTGCTTCGACGCGCTCAACGAGACCGACCCCGAGCTTGTGCTGGGCGTGCATCGCGACTACGTGGCCGCCGGCGCGGAGCTGATCGAGACCAACACGTTTGGCGCCAACGCGGTGCGGCTGTCGGAGCATGGGCTCGAGCGCCGGGTCGGCCAGCTGAACCGCTCGGGCGCGGAGCTGGCCCGGGAGGTAGCCGATGCCGCGGGCGCGGCGGACGGGGAGCGCGAGGTGTGGGTCGCAGGCAGCGTGGGGCCGCTGGGCGTGGCTCTGGCGCCGATCGGCTCGGTGCCGCGCGATCGAGCCCGATCGCTGTTCGCCAGTCAGGCGGCGGCGCTGGCGGAAGGCGGAGTCGACATAATCGCCATCGAGACCATGCGCCACCTCTCGGAGGCCCTGGTGGCGCTCGAGGCGGTGCGCGCGGTGTGCGACCTGCCGGTGCTGGTGATGGTGACGTTCGGCGAGGACGAGCTGACCGCCACGGGCCGCCGGCCGGAGGAGGTCGCGCGCGCCCTGGCAGCATCCGGCGCTGACGTGATCGGGGCGAACTGCAGCACGGGCCCGGCGATGGTGCTGGACGTCGTGGCCCGCATGAGCGAGGTGTCGGACCTGCCCATTGCCGCGATGCCCAACGCCGGCCTCCCTGCGGTCACCAGCGGCCGCTACATCTACACCGCGTCGCCCACGTACATGGCCGAGAAGGCCAGCGCACTGGCGGCGGCCGGGGCGTCGCTGATCGGCGGCTGCTGCGGCACGACGCCACGGCACACGGCGGCGATGCGCGAGGCGCTGGCCGGACAGGCGAGCGATGCCCCGCGTATCACGTTCCCGGTCGCCGAGACGACCACGCCGACGTCGTCGGCCACGCTGCGGGGACCCACGAGGATGCAGAGCGCGCTGGCCGAGCGGTTCGTCGTTACGGTCGAGGTCGATCCGCCCCGCGGCTTCAACTTCGCCTCGCTCGTGCCGGAGCTGCGACGCCTGCGCGACAGCGGCTACGTCGATGCCATCGACGTGGCCGACAGCCCGCGGGCGCAGGCGCGCCTGAGCGCGCTCGTTATGTGCGCCCTGATCCAGAGCCAGCTCGGGCTCGAGACGGTGTTCCACGTCGGGTGCCGGCACCGCAACCTGGTGGCCGTGCACTCCGACCTGCTGGGGGCACACGCTCTGGGCGTCCGGAACGTCTTCGTGGTCATGGGCGACCTGCCGGCCGACGGCGACTACCCGGACGCGACAGTCAACAAGGACATCACCGCCAGCGGGCTCATGCGGTTGCTCGCGACGTTCAACTTGGGCATCGGCTTGAATGGCGTCCAGCTGTCCGAGCCGACGGCCTTCCACATCGGCTGCGCGTTCAACTTCGGCGCCCGTGACCTCGAGCGCGAGCTGGACGTGCTGCGGCGGAAGCTCGACGCGGGCGCGCAGTTCGCGCTCACGCAGCCGGTCTACGACAGCCGGTCGGTCGAGGACGCGCTCGACCGGCTGGGCGGCCGCTTCCCGATTCCGCTCATCCTCGGCGTGCTGCCGCTGTGGAGCTCGCGGCACGCGCAGTTCCTGCATCACGAGGTCCCCGGCGTCAACGTCCCGCCGCCCGTGCTGGAGCGCATGGAGCGGGCGGGAGACGGTGGACGGTCCGAGGGCGTCGCGGCGGCGCAGGAGGTGCTGCGCGAGCTGAGCGGCGTGGTGCAAGGCGCCTACTTCATGCCGCCCTTCGGCAAGTATGAGCTGGTGTCCGAAGTCATGGCCGGGGTGCGCGAGCCACGCCCGGTCGACGGTGAGGCGGGCGGTTGAGCGTGCGGCTGAGGCTCTTCGCCTCCTACCGCGAGGCGGCGGGCTGGGGCGAGAAGGAGCTGCCCTACGATGTGGGGCTCACGGCCGGGGCGCTGTGGTCGGCGGTCGCCGGCGGCGCGCGCGGACTGCCGGACCTGCCGGCGCTCGTGGCCGTGAACGGCGCCATGGTCGCCCGCCTGGACGAGCCGGTCGCCGACGGCGACGAGGTCGCGTTCCTGCCGCCGGTCAGTGGCGGCTGACCGCGCCGGGGCGCACTTCGACGTGACTAGAGGCTGCGGCGACCCCGTCACGCCGATCGTCGCCCTGACGGACTCGGCGATCGATCGCGAGGCAGTCGTTCGCTCGGTGACCGGCGACCAGCGTGGCGCCGTCGTTGCGTTCGAGGGGGCCGTCAGGTCGCCCAACGGCGGGCGCGACGTGGTGCACCTGGAGTACGAGGCGTTCGGAGAGATGGCTCAGCGGGAGATGGAGCGCATCGCCCGGATCGTGACGGAGCGGTGGCCCGGCTCGCGAGCGGCGATCGTCCATCGCGTCGGCCGTGTGGGGGTGGGCGAGACGGCCGTGGTGTTAGCGGTCGCGGCGCCCCACCGCGCCGAAGCGTTCGAGGCATGCCGCTTCGCGATCGACACGCTAAAGAGATCCGTGCCCCTGTGGAAGAAGGAAGTGTGGTCGGACGGCTCGGAGTGGGTCGCGCCGGCCGGAGTAGATGCGATTGGCGAAGACAGCGAGGATCACAATGCAAGTTGAGGTGCGGAGAGGTCAGATAGAGCACGCTGAGGCTGACGCGATCGTCGTCAACCTCTTTCGCGGAGTGAGCGTGCCGGGCGGAGCGACGGGCGCGGTTGACGCGGCGCTCGGCGGCGCGATCTCGGCGGTCATCGTCGCGGGCGACTTCGAGGGCCGGCTGGGCGAGACGCTCGTGCTTTACACCGGCGGTGCAATCCCGGCGCCTCGCGTCGTCTTGGTAGGGCTGGGCGGTCGTGACAAGTTCGGCCTCGACGAGGTGCGCCGAGCGTCGGCGGCGGCCGCCAAGCAAGCGCGCAAGATCGGCGTCGAGCACCTGGCCACGATCGTCCACGGCTCCGGTGTCGGCGGGCTCGACGCCGCCCCGGCGGCGCAGGCGACCGTGGAGGGCGCCGAACTGGGGCTCTACGAGTACACGGAGCTGAAGACGAGCTCCGGTGACGGCAGGCACGCGGGTCCGAGCACGCTGACCATCGTCGAGCACGACGGCGACCGGCTCGGAGAGGTCCGCGACGGCGCGGAGGTCGGTCGCGCCACGGCGGCCGGCGCGATGCTGGCCCGCGACCTGGGCAACAAGCCGGCCAACGTCGCGACGCCAACCTACCTGGCGGGCCAAGCGGCCGACATCGCGCGGCGCCACGGCATGCGGATCGAGGTCTGGGACCGCGAGCGCATCGTCGGCGAGGGGATGGGCGCTTTCGCGAGCGTGGCTGCCGGAGCGGAGGAGCCGCCGCGGTTCATCATCCTGGAGCACTCGCCGCCGGGCACCGAGGGCTCGCCGCCGCGGGTCCTGGTCGGCAAGGGCATAACGTTCGACACAGGCGGGATCTCGCTGAAGCCCGGGCTGCGGATGGGGGCGATGAAGTTTGACATGTGCGGCGCGGCGGCGGTGCTGGGCGCGATGCGGACGGTCTGATCGCCGCGACCGAGAACATGCCGGACGGCTCGGCGACGCGACCGGGCGACGTCGTGCGCGCCATGAACGGCACCACGATCGAGGTCCTCAACACGGATGCCGAGGGACGACTCGTCCTTGCTGATGCTCTCAGCTATGCCCAGCGCCTCGAGCCCGAGCCGGCGGCGGTGGTGGACCTGGCGACCCTGACCGGCGCCATCCTGACCACGCTCGGCAAGAAGGCGGCTGGGTTGTTCGCCAACGACGATGAGCTGGCGGGTCGGCTGGACACGGCAGGTCAGCGCACCGGCGAAAAGCTGTGGCGACTGCCGCTATGGGACGACTACGCCGGCATGATCAAGAGCGACACGGCCGACATCAAGAACACGGCCGATGTCCGGCCGTCGCCGGCCGGGTCGGTGTTCGCCGCCAAGTTCCTCGAGCGTTTCGTGGACTACCCTTGGGCGCACCTCGACATCGCCGGCGTCGCGTACAAGGTCACCGGCGTAGAGTACATCACGGCGGGCGGCACGGGTTTCGGCGTGCGACTGCTGGTCGAGTGGCTGCGAGGGGAGGCGGCGGACCGGGGGTAGCGGCCGTCGCCGCCGGTCCGGCGCCGGTCCGGCGACGGACTACCGCCGGACTGGCGCTCCGTCGCACCGCGGATCGTCGTCGCGGCACGCACGCTGGCCCGACATACGGACG
>JBJYWW010000042.1:0-3440 GCA_046259645.1 Anaerolineae bacterium | reverse complement strand
CGCCGTGGCCCATTGCCGGTTGACGACGCCCTGGTCGGCTGCTCCTGACGCTGGGTCCACAGCCTAGGATGATAGCCCATGTGCCTGCGGCCACCAGGCAGACCAGGCTCGGAGCCGGCGTCCTCGGCGCACGTGGCGAGGGTCTCCGCCAGCTCGGGCCGACGGTGACCCGGCTGCCGACGGCGACTGGATTGGCGCGCCGCCACGCCCGTGATAGGCTCCTTCGCGCGGGCGTCCCCAGCGCCCCTTTCGCCGCCACTGGCACGGACGGGAGACGTTAGATGGCCGATACCTGGACGTCGCTGCTGCGCGGCGACTCGCTCTCTTGGCTCCTAGAGCGCGACGACGACCACCCCGGTGTGCGCTGCTTCGCCCTCACCGACGTACTGGGAGCCGAGCCCGACGCACCGGAGGTCGTGGACGCCAGGGCGGCGGCGATGGCGTCCGGGCCTGTCCCGACGATCCTCGCCGCCCAGCATCGCGACGGCTATTGGGTCGAGCCCGGCGTGGGCTACACACCGAAATACCGCTCGACGTGCTGGCAGATCACGTTCCTGGCGCAGCTGGGCGCGGACCGCGCCGACGAACGGGTGGCCGGCGGCTGCGAATACGTGCTCGAGCACGCTCGAGCGGACTACGGCGGATTCAGCTACAACGGCAGGAACTCCGGGCTCATCCAATGCCTCGAGGGCAACTTGTGCGCCGCCCTCCTGGACTTCGGATTCAGTGGCGACCAGCGCCTTGACTCGGCAATCGACTGGCTCGCGCGCAGCGTCACGGGCGCCGGGATCGCCGCGCCCGAGAGGCGCAAGAGCCATCCCGTGCACTACTACCGCAGCGGGAACAGCGGGCCCGGATTCGCGTGCAGCGCCAACGGGCACTTGGGCTGCGCGTGGGGGGCGGTGAAGGCCATGCTTGCGCTCAGCCGCGTCCCCGATGGCCGGCGCTCGGAAGCGGTCAGCGCGGCGATCGCAGCCGGCCTGGACTTCCTTCTCAGCCGCGATCCGGCCACCGCCGACTACCCGATGGCCACCGCCACGAAACCGAGCGGCAGCTGGTTCAAGTTCGGCTTCCCGCTCGGCTATGTCACAGACGTGCTGCAGAACCTAGAGGTCCTCGTCGCCCTCGGCCACGGCGACGATCCCAGGCTCGCGCGCGGCATCGAGCTCGTTCTGAGCAAGCAGGACGAGCACGGCCGCTGGCCGCTGGAGTACACCTACAACGGCAAGACGTGGGTGGACATCGAGCGCAAGGGCGCTCCGAGCAAATGGGTGACGCTCCGCGCGCTGCGCGTCCTGAGACACGTCGAGGGCGAGCTCCTGTCTGCCGCCAACGCCTGATCCCCTGCGCGCCTGACGCCCGATTCGCCACGCGCCCCTCGCGCTCCTTTGCCGACACTCCGCCCAGGAATGGACCTATCCCGCGGCGACCCGCCGGATTGCGGCAGGCAGGCGCGCCCGCTAGATGGCCGCCAGCGCCGCTTGCAGCTTCAGCTCGATCTCATCCACCTCGGCTTCGGGATCGGAGTCGGCGACGATTCCGGCGCCGGCGAACGCCGTGACCGCTCGCCCGCGCACGAGCACGCATCTGATGGCGACCGACGTGTCGCCGTCGCCCCTGTCGTCGGTCCACCCGATCACCCCGCCGTACAGCCCTCGCCCGGCGGCCTCGATGCCGCGGATCAGGCGCATGGCGGCATCGCGCGGCTCGCCCGCCAGAGCGGGGGTCGGGTGGAGCCGCAGCGCCAGCTCCAACACTGTCCGGGGCTCGGCCAGGACGCCCGACACCGGCGTCTCGAGGTGCTGGATCGACCGGAGCTTCTTCAGCCGCGGCCCGTCGGGCACGTCGAGCGCGCTCGTGAGGCCGCCGAGCTCCGCCCTGATGGCGTCGACAACGAGCGCGTGCTCGGACCGCTCCTTGCTGCTGGCGAGGAGCTGCTCGCCCAGGGCCTGATCGGCTACGCGGTCCTCACCGCGCGGTGCGGAGCCGGCCAGGGCCACCGAGCTGACGTGGCGCCCGGCAACAGACACCAGGCGCTCCGGGCTCGCGCCGAGGAAGGCTAGCCCGGGCTCGGGCTCGTACAAGAAGACGGCCGCCTCGGGCTCCGTCTCGCTCAGGCGGCGCAGCACCGACACCGGATCCGGCCGCTGCGAGGTCACGACGGTCAGCGACGTCGAGACGACTACCTTGCTTGCGGCCCCGTCGCTGATCGCGTCCAGGGCGCGGCGCACCCTCAAGCGGACCTCGTCGCGCTGCGCTGCCGAGAGCCTCGCTGTCGCCGTTCGGGCGGCCACCGTGGATTCGCGCGCCGGCTGCAGGTGGGTGCCGTTCGCGGCCCCGTTGCCGTCCGCCGTCGCGTCAGATGCACGAGCGGCGGAGAGGCGCGGCTCGTCGGGCGCGTCTCCCGATGCCTCGGAACGCAAGGCGGCCGCTATCTGGCGCGCGAGCCAGGCCATGGACCCCGTACGCGGACCGGCGCCGCTGACGATGAGGTCGGTCGCCCCGTGCGCCGATAGAAGACCAACTCGGGGGACGATCACGTCGCGCAGCGGGACTCCGTCCCACGTCGACGCGGCGTCGTCGCGTGGCGTCGTTCGCCCCGGGTCGAAAGGCAGCACCAGCAACGCCAGCGCGCCCGATCGCGGGCTCGCGGCAGCTCCCGCCCCTTCGGCAGTGCCTAGGACTCGGTGGCCGCCGCCAGCCCTGCCCACACCGGCGAAGCTCAGTCGGGTGCCGGACGTCGGGTCGATGGCGCTGTAGTAGAAGCGACCGGCAGAAGCGCCGAGGGCCTCAGGCAGCCGGGCGTCGAACAGCGACAGGGCGTCCACGGGGCGTGCGGCGACTCGGATTCGGTGAGTTGGCATGGCATCATGGCGCGCGGCTGCTCGACCGCTCGCCGCCTGCCCGATTCTAGGTCGCCCGACCTCGTGCGGCCAGCGTTGCCGGCGCGTGACGGTGCGCGGGGTCCGGCGTGAGTCGGTCGGGAGGCGCCGGCGACAACACGATCAAGCTGGCGCGCCGTTGGCGCGGTGGAGGCATAGCGACACGATGAGAGTGCTGCGCGTTCAGCCGGGCGGACCCCTGCGCGGGACGGCGTCGCTCCCAGGCGACAAGTCGATCTCGCACCGGGCGCTGTTGCTGAGCGCCATCGCCGACGCCACCACGGAGGTCCGCAACCTGTCGCCGTGCGGCGACGTCGCGAGCACCATGGCCGCCCTGCGCCAGCTCGGTGTCGTTATCGAAGGCACAGGCGGCACGGACGGTGATCGCGTGCTCGTTCACGGACGTGGCATGTTCGGCCTCGGTGGTCCACCGGTCGAGATCGACTGCGGCGAGTCGGGGACGACGATGCGCCTCCTGTGCGGCCTCTTGGCCGGACAGGCGCGGTCGTTCGTCCTGAGTGGCTCCGCGGCGTTGCGGCGTCGCCCCATGGAGCGGGT
>JBJYWW010000041.1:0-4099 GCA_046259645.1 Anaerolineae bacterium | reverse complement strand
AGCGACTCGTCGATGACAAGTCCGTCGAGCGCTGCCTCCCAGCTGGCGGAGGTGTTGTCGACCACGAGGCCGCTTTCGCCGTGCCGCACGGTCTCGTCGTAGGCGGGCGTGGAGCTGTACACGCCGGCGGCGCCAGCGGCAGCGTAGTCCAGGAACTTGATATCGGACTTGCAGCGGCGGAACGGGGTGTCCCGGATGGGCGACACCGCGATGTGCCAGCTGACGCTGGAGCCGAACCACAGCTGGAACAATGGGTACTCGCGCTCGGCCGGTCCCGGCGCCAGCACGCGCACGGGCAAGTCGCCGAGGAGGCGCCGCAGCTCGTCCTTCTCCGCCACCCCGACCATCTCGAGCGCCACGCGGCCGGCGTGCCGCTCGAGGACCGCCCTCAGCGCCGGTGCGATCATCTCGAGGTCGTCCGCGTGCGTCGATGTGCCCATGTAGCCGATGGTGATAGGCCGCGGCCCGAAGGGGGTCTCCGTCGGCGGCGCGGTGTCGTGGCGCAGCAGGCGCTCGTCCAGGGCGTGCGGGACGACTACTGTGCGCCGCGTAAGCGGCGCCAGCCGGTCGGCCAGCGCCGTGCCGGTGACCAGCACCGCATCGGCCGCGTCCAGGAAGATCCGGATGGAGTCCAGATGGCGCTTCTCGGGCCAGTCATCTCTCTCGGCGGGGAGGTCCAGGAGGTTGTCGTCGATGGCGTAGGCTAGCCGGGCCCCCGACGTGGCGATCTCAGAGACCAGCTGCGCGGCGCGCCACGGCTCGATGTCCGGGCGCCAGAGGCGGTCGACGATCACGACGTCGGCATCCCGGCCGTCGAGCGCCATGCCGAAGGTCGCGCTCACCGAGCGCGCCACCGCGGGATGCGCCAGAGGACGAAGCAGCCGCAGGTGGGCACTGGCATGCGGTCGGAAGTCGGCGCCGTACTCGTAGAGGACGTGCACGCGCCGTCGGGTCGAGCTCGGCACCGCGCGACTACCCGCGCGCACGCCCGGCGCCTGGCCGGAGCAGCGCCCGAAGCGCCTCGCCCCACCGGCCGGCCGCGCGCGCAACCGTCCGCTGCCCGAAGAGGTACTCGCTGGCGTTGCGGGCGATCCGTCTCCTCGCTCCGCGGTCCTCGACGAGCGAAGCGATGGCGCTCTCCCACTCCGCCAGGTCCTCACCGGCGAGCACGCCGGTCACGCCGTGCCGAACCGTCGCCTCGTAGGCCGGCACGCGGCTGTAGACACCTGCCGCACCAAGGGCTGCGTAGTCGAGGAACTTGATGTCGGACTTGCACGAGTTGAAGTCGGTGTCGCGCAGCGGAGAGAGGGCGATGTCCCACTTGAAGACGTTGACGAACCACGGCAGGAAGGCGGGATAGACTGACTGCTCGGGCTCCGGATGCACCACTCGGATCGGGATGCCGTGCAACGCCTCGTAGGTCTCGGCGCGCCCTACGACACCCAGGAACTCGAACAGCACCTTCTCGCCGAAGCGGCGGTGGACAGCCCGCAGGGCTGGGGCGATCATCCGCAGGTCATCGTCGTGGGTGTAGGTTCCCATGTAGCCGATCACCACCGGTCCCCGGCGGATGGGCAGCCGCAGGCGCGCCTCGCGCCGCCAGCGCCCCGTGCCGAGCAGGCGCTCGTCCAGGACGTTGGGCACCACCTGGATGTTGGGCTGCCCCGACCTCAGCCTGCGCGCCAGCGGCTCGGTCGTCACGAGCATCCCGTCGGCCGCCGTCAACAGCGCCTCCAGCGCCTCGGCTTGCCCGGACGTGGCCCATTCGGGTCGCTCGGCCAGCAAGTCAGGGAAGTTGTCGTCCACGGCGTGGATCAGGCGCGCGCCGACGCCATGCGCCGCGGTCGCCAGCCGCTCGACGTGAGCGGCGTCGACGTCGGGGCGCCACAGGCGGTCGAGCACGACGGCGTCGACGCGCTCACCCCCGTAGTCCGCGTCGAACGTCACCTCGAGATCCGGCGCCACCGCCGGGTGAGACAGCGGTCGCAGGAGCCGGACGTGCGCGCTGCCGAACGGATGGCCGTCCGCCCCGTGCTCGTATACGACATGGACCCGCGGCTTGGCTGCCGTCACGACGGCCCCGCCCCCGAACGGAACAACGCCTCCAGGATGCGCAGCGCGGGGCCCTCCGGGTAGTACGCGCTGACGTCGTCGATCGCATTGCGACCCATCTTCCGCCGCAGCGCGTGGTCCTCGATCACGCGATCGAGCGCGGCACGGCAGACGTCCGGCGACGACACGTCGACGACCAGGCAGTTCTGCTGGTCGCGCGCGTACGTGGCCGCCCCGCCGTGGCCGGACACCACCACGGCCGTGCCGCAGGCCATCGCTTCCAGCGCCGTCAGCCCCATGGCCTGGTGGCTGGAGAAGTCCACGAACACGTCGATGTCGCTCATGAGCCGCGCCACGCGATGCGGTCCGAGCACCCCCGCCGAGCGCCAAGGGAAGTCCAGCGGCAGCTCGCGCAGCGCCGGATCATCGGGCTCGACGCCGAAAAGCACGACCTCGATCGACGAGCCGTGCTTGCGAGCCGCGTCGCGCAGGATCTCCATGGTGAGCTCGGGGGAGCGATACGGCGTCTCGGGACGGATCATCGCCGACACCCGCACCGGACGGTCGGGCGGCTCCGGGCCCGGGCGAGGTCGTGGGCGGAACAGGTCCACGTCGTAGCTAGGGCCTACGACCACGCTGTCGACTCCGACGAGCGTCTCTAGCTCGCGGCGGTTCCACTCGGTCTTCGTGAACCGCACGAGATCGGGCACCAGCTTGTACGACTGCCACGCCCGGTGGAAGTCGCCGCTGCCCGGGTCGAAGAAGTAAGGCTCGAAGTCCTGGATGTAGTAGCCCATCACGACGTCTTCGCAACCCGGCGTCCGCGACACCTCGCGCAGGGCGTCGACGGTCGCGTAGACGGTGGCCACGACGGCGTCGTACTGCCCCGCGATCTCGCTGAGGCTCTCCGGCACCTCGTCGTACCGGCCGTAGACCACCGGCAGCTCCAGGTCGGGGTAGGCGTCCTCGAACGGCCCCTTGAAGCGGTCGAGGTTGAAGACGACCGCGTCCACGCCCATCTTGACCATGGCCGTCGCTTCGCTGATCACGATGTTGGCGCCGCCGCCCGGCGACATCACGGGCAGCACGAACAGCACGCTGCGCCCGGCGAAGCGGTCGCGGCCCGCGGCGAGCGCCGCTCGACGCTCGATGGCCGCGCGCGTGGATGCCCGTATGCCGCCGAGCACGCGGCTGTCGCGGACCTCCGCCACCCCGGCCTCGACGATCGCGCGGCCGTGCTTGTCTACCAGCGCCGCGTCCGCCCGGTCGTACAGCTGGAGCCGGCGCTCGTCGGAGTAGCTCTTGGACTGCGCGTGATAGACGTACGTGTCGTCGGCGACCGCGAGCCGCCAACCGGCCGCGCGCGCGCGCAAGCAGTAGTCGTTCTCCTCGCCATAGCCGGCGCCGAAGCGCTCCTCGTCAAACGTCCCGATCTGGTCGATGAGGCCCCGCTTGATCAGGAGGCAGAAGCCGTTCAGGAACGCGACCTCGGGGAAGAGCCGTGCCGAGGAGACGGCCACGGTCGACGCCATGTCGTCGACCGACATGCCCTCCGGCAGCTCGTTGCGCGCCCAGTCGCCGTCCTCGAGGACCTCGGGCACGGATTGCCACGACGCCGTGTTGGACAGAGGCCCGACGACGCCGATGGCGGGGTCGCTCTCGGCGCAGGCCACGAGCCTGTCGAGCCAGCCGGCCCCCACGACGGTGTCGGAGTTGAGCAGCAGCACGTAGTCGGCCGACGACTCGGCCATGCCCTGGTTGGCGGCGCGCGTGTAGCCGCGGGCCTCCTCGTTGCGGACCAGCGTCGCGCCGTTGCCCCGGCAGAACTGTGCCAGGAGCTCGGCCGTCTCCGCGTCGCTGCCGTCGTCGACCACGACCAGCCCGTACGGCTCGCGCGAATGGCGCACCACCGACGCAAGGCACTCGCGCACGTCGTCGAGGGCGTTGTGCACGCACACCACCACGTCCACGGTCGCCGCGTGCGGTCGAACGGGCTCACGCTCCTCGACCGGCAGCACCAGCAGGCGCCGGCTCACCGGAAGGGGTG
>JBJYWW010000040.1:0-5331 GCA_046259645.1 Anaerolineae bacterium | reverse complement strand
TCGGGGTGCTCGGCGTTGATGGCGTCCACGATGTCGACGACCAGCTGGCGCGGCCCGAAGCCGTAGCTCGGGTTGGTGGGCAGACCTTGCATCGCCGCCACGTCGGGGGCGTTCACCCCCGTGCACCGACTCGCGCCGTAGTAGGCTTCGGAGTGCGGGACCTGCACCCACGCCAGCGTCCCGCCGGGGCCCGGCTCGAGGGTGACGAGGCCGCCCGATGCCTCGGTGTAGAAGGCCTGCATCGTCTGCCCGGACATGTCGATTCCGGGCTGGCCGTCGTCCGGGTCGGTCAAGTCCATCCTGACGCGCTCCGTGAGCCCGTCGTGGCCGAAGATGATCGACTCGTAGTAGTCCTTGTCGAAGCTCGGCCGCCACAGCGTGTTGTTGTCCCGCTCTCCGGGTGGCTTGATCTGGCCATGAAGCGGGCCGGTGAACGATCGGGTCTCGGTGATGCACTCGCGGTCGGTCAGCGACTTGGGGTGGACGAAGTCGACGACCGCGTCGGTGCCCGCGAACTCGACGGCCACTACAAGGAGCCGCATCGTGCCGCTTACGGCCATGCCCATCGCTTTCGGGCTGCTGCCGGCCGCCAAGGCCTTGCGCTCGGCGAGCATCAGGCGCGAGTTGGCTTCGGGCGACGGGCCGTGATACCGCTCGGCCGACCACTGCTCGAGAATGCGCTCGCCGGCCATCTCGATGTCGACCTGCCGGGCGTCGCGGCCCAGCTCGGATCGGGCCATGGCGTCGATCAGGTCCTCCCCCGGCTCGGCGTAGCTGACCAGGTCCGGATCCTTGTCCCAGTCGGGGCTCGGGCTCGAGAGCGCCGACGCCGACGGCGGCCCACCGGAGCTGGCGCTCGAGCGCAAGTCCTTGACGGCGAACGGGCTAAGGAGCGCCGCCATCAAGGCGGCGGCGAAAGTAGTGGACGCGATGATCAGCGCGCGGCGGCTCATGGCTTCTCCCCTGGTCTGTGCGGCGGCGGGAATGATAACACATCGGCCCGCGCCGGCGACGCACGAAGAGGGCGCCCCACGGGGCGCCCTCTTGGCTGTGCTCGAACCTAGCGGCTCGTGTGCTGCGCCGCCGCCGACCGAGCGACGTGGCGAGCGGCGAGGCCAACCGCTACTCGAGGTCCTCCAGGAAGTCCTTCAGGTCCTCGATCCAGTCGATCAGGTCGGGCACCGCAACCGGCTGCTCGGCAGCGAAGGCCTCGGCCGTGCCCCTCGCCCGAGCGTCCCTGATGATCGCGGGCGTCAGATCGGGGTCCTGCACGAGCAGCTTCGTGATCTGGAAGCTGGCCTCGTAGACCGGGATGCAGTCGGGGCACTCGTTCGCGATGAGGTCCTGAGCGGCCATGTAGTCCAGCACCTCGCCCCTGAAGGGCTGCAGCACGGCGCCGATCCGCTTGGCTACGTCCTCGTCCAGCAACATCATCTGCGGCAGGATCTGCGCCCAGGCGTCCTCGAATCCGGGGATGACGGGCGGGTGCTCGGGCTCGTCCTTGCCCGTGTCGCTGCCCGATCCGACCTTGCTGCCGGCCTTGCCGGTGTCGACCGCCGAGTCCGGCGGCTGAACGACCTGGCCCGGCAAGCCCCCTGCGCCCGTTCCCGGGTCTACGGTCGGCTCGATCGGACTCACCGCGCCCTGCTCCTGCTCCTGGACCGCGGCGCCGCCGAGGTCGCCCTGCCCGTCTTGGTTGCAGGCGACCAGTGCGCCTGCGGCGAACACCAGCACAGCGAACAGCAGGAAGTGGGTAGTGCGCACGTCTTCTCTCCTTGTGTCTGCTCCGGCCGCCCGGCTCTTGCGCGCGCCTGGCGAACCTCGTTGGATGCCTCCCGCGGCGTCGGAGCACCGCTCTGCCCCCCACTATGACAGGCGGCGCGAAGGAATGTTGCCGACGAAGCACGAGCAGCATTGCGTCGGGTTGGGGACGATCAGGGCGTGGTATACTCCATTCATCTGCTTATCCAGCGCCGGCTTGAGACAGGGACGGCGCGCGTCTTGGGGACCTCCGAAATGGCGAGGATCGTCTCGGTCCGCTCGTTCAGGGGAGGCACAGGGAAGTCGAACATCTCGGCGAATCTCGCGACGCTCGTCGCTTCGAGCGGGCGCGCGGTCGGCATCGTCGACACCGACATCAGCTCGCCGGGGGTTCACGTGGTCTTTGGCCTGTCCGAGGACCGGATCGAGCACACGCTCAACGACTACTTGTGGGGGCAGTGCCGCATCGACGAGGCGGCTCACGACGTCACGCCTGACGGGCTGCCCGGGTCGGTGCACGTCATCCCGGCGAGCTTGAAGACCGGCGCGATCACCAAGGTCCTGCGCGAGGTATATGACGTCGGCACGCTCGTGGACGGCTTCAGGGACGTCATCGACTCGCTGTCGCTCGACTACCTGTTCATCGACACGCATCCGGGGCGATGACGACCCGGTGGCGTTAGCCCCCTCCAGCGACGAGGGCGCGCCGTGAGCGAGCTCACTGACAGACAAGTCGTCGAGGCCGTTCTCAGTGGAGACGCCGACGCGTACCGCATCCTGGTCGACCGCTACCAGCAGCGCGTGTACCGTTCGCTCTGTTGGATGTGCGGCAGCTCGGCCGACGCCGAGGAGCTGACGCAGGAGACGTTCGTGCGCGCGTACTACGCGCTGGCGAGCCACAAGACCGAGTACAAGTCCAGCACATGGCTTCTCCAGATCGCCCGGAACCAGTGCATCAACTTCATGAAGCGGCGCGACCGCGAGATGCCCTACGAGGCCGATCGGCCGCCGGCCTCGGGGACGTTCGTGAACTGCAGCGCACCGGCGCAGCCCGTCGAGCAAGCGGAGCGCGTGGAACACGCCCGGCGCCTGTGGCTCGCCGTGGCGAAGCTGCCGCCCGACTTCCGCGACATCGTAGTGATGCGGCACGTGTCCGAGATGTCGTACACCGAGATCTGCGACGTGACCGGGTTACCGATGGGCACGGTGAAGAGCCGGCTTGCGCGAGCGCGACGCCGGCTGCTCGAGGCGCTGTCCAAGGAGCTGGAGCCGTCGATCTAGCAGTCGGCCTCGCAGTCCGCTCGGTCCGCAGCCGTCCATCACGTCAGCCCTCTGCGGCCCGCTGCCGACGGACCTGCGCGGTCTTTGGCTCATGATGTTGCGCCGTTTCGCGTTGGTGGTCCTGGCTGCGGGGTTGTGCCTGGGCGGGGGCCCGGGAGCAGGATCGCCGGCGGCTGAGGGACAGAGCCTGGAGGCCGCGATAGCCGTGCCCTACGCCTCTGTCGGCGTCGGCCTCGAGGGCCGAGACCCGACCTTGCGGCGCGTGGCCGAGCGCACGATGGCGATGACCGGACGGATCAACGAGTGGGATTGGGAAGGCGGCATCGCCATGGTCGGGCTGATGCACGCCTACGAGGTGACCGGCGACCAAGCGCTCCTGCAGTTCGTCACCGACTGGGTCGACGCGCGCATCGCGGAGGGCGAGCCGTTCGAGGATCCGCGATGGTCGGACCCCGACTGCTCGATGCCCGAGTGGCATGGCCCGTGGGTACGCCACCCCAACCACGCCGCGCCGGCGTGGGCTACGCTGATGCTGTACCTTTACGTCCCGCGCCCGGAGTACCGCGTCGCCGTGGACGAGGCGGTCGACTTCCTCAGCCATCGGGCGTGCCGCGCAGGCGGGACGCTCGCTCATCTGCCCGGGCAGCTCTGGGATGACACGTTGGCCATGAGCGTGCCGCTGCTCGTGCGGTACGGTGTCGAGGCGGACCGCCCCGATCTCGTCGACCAGGCCGCGTCCGAGTACTTGGCCCACGAGCGACACCTGGAAGACCGGCGCTCCGGCCTGTGGTTTCACGGTTGGAGCTTCGAGACGCAGGACCACATGTCGGGCGCGTACTGGGGCCGGGGCAACGGTTGGGTGGCGGTCGCCGGCGCCGAGCTGCTGCGATGGCTGCCGGCCGACCACCCCGACCGGCCCGCGGTGCAGGAGAGCGTGACGCGGCAGCTTGACGGCCTGGTGGACGTCCAGGACGGGTCCGGGATGTGGCACACGGTGGTTGACCGCCCCGACTTCTACCTCGAGACCTCGGCCACGGCGGCCATCTCGGCGGCGCTGGCGCGCGGTATCGCCGACGGCTGGCTCCCGGCCACGCCGGCCAGGAGGACGGCCGCGGCCAGGGGACGTGTCGCGGCGTACGGCAAGGTGGCGCCCGACGGCACGGTCACCGACGTCTCTCAGGGCACCGGTGTGGCTTCGACCATCGAGGTCTACAACCAGGTCCCGAAGTCCGACATCAAGCCGTACGGCCAGGGTCTGTTCTTGATGATGGCGTCCGTCGCACATCGACAATGAGACGCCCGGGGCTCTGCTAGGTGGATGTCGCGCTGCTCGCGCCAGCCGCAGTGTCGGTCGGCGTCTACTGCATGGCTTACGTGCGGTCGATCCTGCCTGAGGAAGGCGAGCCGATGTGGGACCGGCTGACCATGGCCCTGTCCGAAGAGCGCGAGGCAAAGGACGCCGAGACCGACATCTGGCGCACGTTGGGTGATAGGACCGGCCGCGCTGACACCTAGCCCGGCGGGCGGGCGCCTAGCGGTCTCGCAGACGGAGGACGGCTGCCAGCAGGATGAATGCTGCGGCCGCGATGGTCAGCAGCCGGGCGTCCAGTGCCCGGCTCGCCATCGCCACGCCGGCAGCGCCTGCGTCCGGCGTGAAGTCGTCGATGGCCAGGACGAGCGCCACGACGAGAAGCGCGACCGCCACCGCGGCGGCCGTCGTCGCGCCCCGCGACCGGGACAGCTCGCCGACGGACGGGGCCCGGCCGAGCCAAGCGAGCGGCCGCTCTACTGGGGAGCCGGTGGACGCTTCGACGGCCCGGTCTGCCCGCTCAGTGCCGGCCGCGCCGCCCTCGCCCTCCGTCACCGCGGTGGCGCGCGCCCGGCGCTCGCCGGCAAGGCGATCCATCACCGCCGCCGTCACGTCCGGCTGCTGTCCAGCGGCCGGCAGCTCGGCGAACCCGGACTGTATCTCGCTCACCAGGGCGGCGGCCCCCTCCGCCTCGCCCGGAGTGTCGAGGGCGTCGGCGGCAGCTCCCGCCGCCTGATCCAGAACGCTCGGTCCAGGCTTCTCCGCGCCCCGGTCGATCTGCTCGTCGAGGCGCGCGAAGGCGCGCAGCATTCGCGCGCCCATCTCCGACTCATCTCTGCCTGGATCAGTCATGTCACGTCACCTGGAACGGCGGTGGCGGCGGCCGGCGGCAACCGCAGGCGCGTGCCCCGCGGCCGGGGCCGCGCTGGCGCGGCCCGAGCGCAGCGCCACTAGGGCTCGCCTTATTCGGCGGCCGACTT
>JBJYWW010000039.1:0-3538 GCA_046259645.1 Anaerolineae bacterium | reverse complement strand
ATCAGGGCGGGGACCGGCGGGGACGAGGCGGGGCTCTTCGCCGCCGACCTCTACCGCATGTATCACCGCTTCGCCGACGTGCGCCGCTGGACCGTCGACGTGCTCAGCCAGAACCAAACGGGCGTCGGGGGCTTCAAGGAGATCACATTCGCCGTCCGCGGCAAGGGCGTGTTCTCGCAGATGAAGTTCGAGAGCGGCGTACACAGGGTGCAGCGAGTGCCTGAGACAGAGGCATCGGGCCGCATTCACACATCGACGGCGACGGTGGCGGTCCTGCCGGAGATGGACGAGATCGAGGTCGACGTTCCGGAGTCCGACGTCCGAGTCGACGTGTTCCGGTCGTCCGGCCCGGGCGGCCAGTCGGTCAACACCACGGACTCCGCCGTGCGCCTCACGCACCTGCCGACCGGCTTGGTCATCACCTGCCAGGACGAGAAGTCGCAGCTCCAGAACCGCCGCAAGGCCTTCCAGGTCCTTCGCGCCCGCCTTCACCAGCTGGAGAAGGAGCGGCAGGACGCCGAGGTCGGCGCCATGCGCAAGGGACAGGTCGGCACGGGCGAGCGGTCGGAGAAGATCCGGACCTACAACTTCCCCCAGAGCCGCGTGACCGATCACCGAGTCGGCTTGACCACGCATCGGCTCGACTCGATTCTGGCCGGCGACCTGGACGAGTTCGTCGAAGCGCTGACGGCGGCCGATCACGCAGCCAAGCTCGAGTCGATCCGGACCGGCTGACCGCGATGCCGGCGCGCGTCGGTGCTTCGAGGCACGGCTCGTCAGGCGTGGTGGAGCGGGGCAACGCGCCGAGGTTCAACGAAGCCAGCACGTACGGTGACGCTCTGCGCTGGGCGACCGCGCGGCTCGAAGAATCGCCAACCGCCCGCCTGGACGCCGAGCTGCTGCTCGCGCACGCCGCGGGGCTGAGACGCGCGGAGCTTCTCGCCATGGCCCGCGACCCGCTGCCCGACAGCGTGATCGCGGCGCTCGATGTCGCGGTGCGTAGACGCGCCGCCGGCGAGCCGGTGGCTTACATCACCGGGGTCGCCTACTTCCACTCGCTGCGCCTGGCCGTCACCCCCGACGTGCTGGTGCCGCGGCCGGAGACCGAGATGCTCGTCGAGTGGGCGCTCGGGCGAATCCGCGACCGTCGGCGGGACCTCCGAGTGCTCGATGTGGGCACCGGCAGCGGCGCGATCGTGCTCGCTATCGCGGCGTCGGGCGCTTGCGCGGAGGCGCTTGACGCAGGCGCCTGCGAGCTCCACGCGACCGACACGTCGGCCGAAGCGCTGGCCGTGGCTCGCTCCAACGCGCGGCGCCTGGGCCTGGCCGACCGTGTCGCGTGGCACCGCGCCGATCTGCTGCCCGGAGGCAGCGGCTCGTTCGATCTGGTGGTTGCCAATCTGCCCTATGTCGCCGAGTCGGAGATGGGCGAGGTCCAGCCTGGCGTGCTCGCATACGAGCCCCGCGGAGCGCTGCTCGCCGGCACGGACGGCCTCGACCAGATCCGTCGCCTGCTCCGCGTTCTGCCCGCTCGCCTGGCCCGCGACGGCGCGGTGGCGCTCGAGATCGGCTGGCGCCAAGGGCCAGCGGTCGCTTGCCTGGCCCGAGAGTCGTTCCCGTCCGCCACGGTGACCGTCAGGCAGGACTTCGCCGGACACGACCGGATGGCGATGATTGAGCTCTTGGACGATCGAGAGCCGTGAGCAGACCCGCCGAGGCCGCCGAGGGCCACTCGGCGGTGGCGCCGGCCGGAAGCCGGCGACGGCTGGTCGTCGGCATCGACGCCAGCCGGTCCTTCGGCGACCGCGAGACGGGAACCGAGCGCTACTCCACCGCGGTGACCGAGGCGCTGCTTGGCCTCGGCGGCCACGACTACCGGCTCTACACGCGCCCTGGCCGTCCCGGGCTGCCGCCGGCGATCGCGGGCGGCGTCGCCGAGCAGGTCGCTCTCGGTGCCCCGCGCCTCTGGACGCACACGAGCCTCGCGTGGGAGGTAGCGCAGCGCTCGCCCGACGTGTTGTTCGTCCCGGCGCACGTGCTGCCGCTCTACACCCGTCCGCCGGCGGTGATCACCGTGCACGACCTCGGCTACTTGCAGTTCCCAGGCGCCCACACGTGGCGGCAGCGCGCCTACCTGGACTGGACGACGCGACGCCACGCCTCGCGCGCGGCGGCGGTGATCGCCGACTCCGCCGCCACCCGCGACGACCTCGTGGACCGCTACGGGGCCGATCCCGATCGCGTGACGGTCGTCCACCTGGGCGTCGATCGGGAGATGGCGCCAGCCGCTCCCGCAGCGGTCGCCGCCGTGCGGCGCTCACTTGGTCTCCCTTCGGGGCGGCCATACGTGCTCCACGTCGGCACGCTGCAGCCCCGCAAGAACCTGCCCCGGCTGCTGCGCGCGTTCGCCGAGGTCTCTGGCTCGGAGCCGCGCCCGGTGTTGGTGCTGGCCGGCAAGCGCGGCTGGGGTAACGAGGACCTGCCGCGCATGGCCGCGGACCTCGGCGTCGCGAGCGACGTCATCTTCGCCCGCTACGTGCCGCGGGAGGATCTGCCGGCGCTGTACTCCGGCGCGGCCGTCGTCGCGGTCCCGAGCCTCTACGAGGGCTTCGGCCTGCCGGTGCTCGAGGCCATGTCGTGCGGCGCGCCCGTGGTCGCGAGCGCGACGTCGAGCCTGCCCGAGGTGGTTGGCGACGCCGGCCTGCTGTTCGAGCCGGAGGACGTGGGCGAAATCGCGACCGCCCTGCGAGCCGTCCTTTCGGACACCGTGCTTGCTGAACGCCTGTCGCGGCTGGGGCGCGAGCGTGCGGCGCAGTTCACGTGGGAGCGCTGCGCGCGCAGGACCCGCTCGGTCATCGAGGCGGCCGCGGCGTCGCGATGAGCCCGCAGACGTCGCCTCGCTTGGCGCCCGAGCCCGAGAAGATCCTAGTCGTGAAGCTGGCTGACTTCGGCGACGCGCTGCTCACGACCCCCGCGCTCCGCGCGCTGCGCGAGACCTACCCCGCGGCCGGCCTCGACGTGCTGACCACGCCGGGCGCCGCGCCAGTGTACCGGCACTGCGAGCTGGCCGACGACGTGCTCGAGTTCGAGAAAGCGCGCTACGACGCCTGGAGCGGGGTTCTCAGTGGCCCTCTCGCGCCGCTCGACCTGGGCCGCTCGCTGCGAGCGCGTGGCTACGACACGGTCGTGCTGCTGCATCACCTCACGACCCGCTACGGCGCCCTCAAGCATGCCGCGCTGGTGCGGGCGACGGGAGCGCCGCGCCGAATCGGGCTCGCGCGACTCGGATCGGCGCGCGGCCGGTTCCTCACGCGGGCGGCGAGCGACATTGGCTTCGGGGTGGAGCACGAGGCGGCGATCGCGCTGTCGATCGCGCGCGCCGCCGGAGCGTCCACATCCGACCTGTCGCTCGCCTTCGAGCCCGGCGCCGATGCGCGGGCAGCCGCCGCGAGCCTGCTGGGCGAGCGGGACGCCGGCTCGGCGCCCGACGGTGCGCCGGGTGCGGCGCGCCGACCGACGGTAGCGGTTCACCCTGGAA
>JBJYWW010000038.1:10953-12750 GCA_046259645.1 Anaerolineae bacterium | reverse complement strand
CGCTCCCTCACCGTAGTCCACCGGCGGACGGGACAGCTCAGCGTCACTTGAGCGAAGGTCGAGGCGCAACGGTGGCGTTTCCGCGGCACGCTGTCAAGACGCGCGCGCCGGCCGCCGAGTTGCGCGTCGGCGGCCGGCGGATGTGCGCGCGGCTAGGCTACCGCTGCCGCAGGGCCGCGCTGTAGCGGAGCCGCACGGCAGACCCCAACCTCATTGTCGCAGGGCCATCGGGGCCACCAGGCGGTCGATCGTTGCCTGGCGGACGTACGTACCGTCCAGCCCGACCTGCAGCTCGCAGATGTCGACGCCTATTCTGCCGGCAGCTGCCACCTCGACGATGTCGCCCTGGCGCGGGTCGGGATCGACCTTGTCCTCGTCGAGCAGGTACAGCGTCGCCTGGGCGCACGGGAAGTCGCCTTCCAGGACCGAGCTGATCGAGAGCAGGAGCGGCGCCGCCTGCGCCAGCGAGTCGGTAGCGGCACCACCATCCAGCGCTGACCGCCCTCGGGTGGCGCCACCATCGGGCCAGGTCGAAGCAACCTGACCGTCGGCTTGCCCTATGATCGAGCCCACCAGAACTATCCGCGGCCCCGGCGCGGCGTGCAGCGCAACGTGCCGCCCCAGTATGTCGGCGCGCGCACTGCCGCGCTCCACCTGCCAGGCCACCAACGCCAACGGGTCCAGCGCGGACGCCACGGCCGGGTGCACCTCCACCGCGTCGTGCGTCCCGACGTCCGCCCCCTCACCGAGCCAGAGCTCCCGCTTGGCGGGCACGTACACCAGCCGCTGCGCGCCGATGTCCTCCAGCCGCTCGTCACCGAACGCGTTGACCACCACGTAGTCGGGACCTAGGGCAGCCACGTCGCTGTGCCCGGCGATCGCGCTCTCGACACGGCTGACCAGTCCGGCGTCGGATCCCACCACGTATCCGTCGAGCCGGTCGCCGCCACCCGGATAGACGAGGCGCACCATCACATGCTGGCCTTGCGGCTGCGTCACCGCGGTCCAGGTCACGGCGTAGGCGCCGAGCCCGTCCTCGGCGTACCGGTTGTTCCATGCCACCGCCGACTCGAACTCGGGCACCTCGTCCACCGCGATCTCGAGCAGCTTGTCGCCTACGTACTCCTCACGTGGGAACCAGTACCGACCAAGCACGTCCTTGCCCCGTTCTCGGTCCGCCGTCCATGTGACGAGGCACTCGCCGCGCACTTCGCAGTCGATGGCCGGCTCCGACACGTCCCCGTCGGGGCTGATCTCGGCATACTGCCCTGACGTGAGGCCGTTGACCTGCACCCCGACGATCTGGTGCCCACCGGCATCGAGCTCGCGACGCCAGGCCACGGCGAAGCTCTCGCCGTGCGGGGCGACGACCGGCTGGTCGCCGTCGTGGCCGATCTCGTCGCCGATCACGAACACGTGTCCTTCCAGCGACCCGCACTGCACGTAGCGGCCAGCGATCCGCGAGCCCCCGGCATCGGTCTCGTAGGCGAACACGACCAACCACAGCTTGCGGTGCGCGTTGTACGCCACCTTCGGCCGGCCCAGGGCCGGATCGCTGAGCGTTGTGTAGTCGCCGATCCTGAACGCCTCGCCGCGCCAATTCGGCTCGACGAACCGCCCCCAGATCCCGCCGGCGGTCTCGTCGAGCCACACCACGAGGTTCTGGCAGTCCTCGACCTCGGGCCGCCCCGCGACGTCGGGTCGCACCTGCCGGCCCTCGCCCTCGATCACGAAGAACGGATCGCCGGTCTCGGGGCCCTCGGTGTCCGGAGTCGCCGTCGGCTTGTCGCGCTCCGG
>JBJYWW010000038.1:1220-10853 GCA_046259645.1 Anaerolineae bacterium | reverse complement strand
TCCGGAGTCGCCGTCGGCTTGTCGCGCTCCGGCGTTTTGGTCGGCTCGTCGTGGCCCGGCGTGTCGGTCGCCTCGGCACCCGGATTGGCCTCGCCGACCTTCACGTACCGGCCCAGGATGTCGACGGCGCCTGCCGGCCACTCGATCTGCCACACCACCAGCGCCAGCGGGTCCAGCGCGGACGCGACCGCGGGATAGGTCTCAGGCTGTTCCTTGTCGCTGACCCACACCTCGTCGCCGCGGCTGATGGTTCGCGTGTCGGCATCGTACAGCAGGCGTCGAGCGACTACGTGCCGCGGCTCGTCGTGACCCGTCGACCACACCGCGACGAAGTCCTGCCCGAGCGACGCGACGTCGCCGTAGTCGCTCACCCACTCCTCGTCGCTCACGAGGATCTGCTTCTCGCTGACCACGTACGTGTCGAGCTTCTGGTTGTCGGTCGGGTAGACGGTGCGCGCCCGGACCGTCGAGTGCTCGCCGCCCTCGTCGGTCCAGGTCACCGCGTACGCCGCGTGCCCGGCCGTGTTGTACCAGCCATTCCATGCGACGGCCGGATAGCGCTCGGATCGCTCGGTGACCGCCACCTGCAAGGCTTCGTGCCCCACGTAGTCCTCGCGCGGGAACCAGTAGCGCCCGAGAACGTCGGAGCCATGCTCGCGCTCGATGGTCCACAGGACAAGGCAATCGCCGCGGTTCTCGCACGCAATGGCCGGCTCGGACACGGCGGCTTCATCGGTCAGCTCGACCAGGTACCGGATCTCGAAGCCCGCGACGAGTGCGCCGGACACCTGGTGCCGCTCCTCGCTTGGCGCCGAGCGCCACACGACGGCGAACTGCTCACCGGTCGGCGCCACCGCCGGCTGATCCTCCGTGCCGTCGTCGCTGACCCCGAATACGTTGCCCTCGAGGCCGCCGCACTCGACGTAGCGCCCGACGACACCTGAGCGGCCGTCGTCCAGCCTGGTCTGCCACACGACCAGCCATCTGCGCAGGTGGTGGTTGTATGCCACCTTGGCCGGGCCGATCGCGCTGTACTCGCCGCTGATCCTGAACGCTTCGCCGCGCCACTCGCGCTCGACGAACTTGCCCCACACCTCGTCGGCGGTGTCGTCCCACCACACGACGAGGTTCTGGCAGTCCCCAAGCTCGGGGTGGCCGGCCACGTCGGGCCGCACCTGCCGATGCTCGCTGTCGGTCAGGGCGAAGACCTCGCTCGACTCGGCCGAGATCCGCGGCGCAGTGCCGCGCATCACGCTCGTGGCGTCGCCGTGCTCCATGCCAAGCGTGGCCACAACTCCCCCGGCAGCGAGTGCGACTGCCGCCGTCAACGCCAACGTCAGGACCGCAATCACGCGCATCGAACGCTCCTTGACACCGCCGGCGCCCTCGGTACAGGCCCACTGCCGGCACGGGGCGCCTGGCCCCCGTGCGTGCGTACCACCACAAAATAGGATTGCCCGAGCCGCGCGTCAAGACCCTGGCGGCGCCCGCGCGTCCCGAACCGCTCGTTGACGCGTCCTGCCCCCGACCTTATACTGCCCGCCGCCGGCTCGGGCGCCCCGCGCCTGAGTCGCCCGGTTGCTTGAGGAGTGTTGGCGAATGGGTGCTACCGACCTCGAATCGCAGTTTACGTTGGCCGCCGCGATGTACGCCCTGACGGCGCTGGTTTGGGTGGGAAGCGCAATCGTCGCCTTCTCCGGCTACCGTGCGTTCAGGCTTGGCGTGGACTTGGGCTGGTTCGCGACCTTTCTGCTGTTCGCTTTCATCCGCGCCAGCCAGGCGTACGTGATGTGGCTAACACGGAGCCAGCTGGCGATGACCAGCCTCGGCGAGGCGCCGCTCATCGATCTTTCGATCGGGTATCGGGTCAGCTTCGCCGCGCTCGAGATCGTCGCCGCCTTCGCCGTGTTCTTCCTGTTCCGAATGCGCAGCAGGCGCCCGCGACGCGAGCGGGATTGACCGGCGCGTGGCGTAGCGCTAACGTTCCCCGAACATTCGTTCTGGTCGCAGAGATCGGCCGCCCGCAGCGACGTCCCGCCTCGTCCGACGCGCCGCACGCTCTTGCCGAGCGCGTCGATCGGCCCCGTGAGCTAGCACAGTGCCCCGATTGGTGTTCGCCGCCGACAGCCACCTGAACAAGCGCTATGCGCGCATGTCGCCGGACCAACTGGGGATCCGGCGCGGTTACCTGCGCTCGGCTCTGCAGCAGACGCTCGACTATGCGATCAGCGCGGACGCGGACCTGTACGTCCACGGCGGAGACCTGTTCGACAGCCCCAACCCGCGGTCCTCGGAGCTCACCTGGACCGCGGAGCAGCTCCAGCGGCTCCGCGACGCCGGAGTGCACGTGCTCTTGATCGGCGGCAACCACGACGTGCCGAAGACGCGCCATCACGGCGCGGCGCCGCAGGCGCTGTTCGAGGCGGTGCGGCTCGCCCACGTCTTCGACGACGCCGGCGGCGTCGAGTGGCGCACGTTCGACCTCGGCGGCACCCGACTGGCTGTCGGAGGCTTGCCGCCGGACCACCGCCTTGGCGCCGACGACGAGCCGCTCGACGCCTTGGCCGATCTTGCGGTGATACCCGAGGCCGACCTGACGCTGCTCGTCACGCACTACGCCGTCGAGGGGCTCCTGCCGCCGTCACCCAGCGAGGCGACCATCAGGCGCGAGGCGCTCGGCAAGCTGTCGGGCCGCGTCGACATCGTGCTCGCCGGTCACCTGCACGAGGGGCACGACTTCGACGTCGGCGGCGTGCGGGTCGTGTTCCCGGGTCCCACGGAGCGGCTGACGTTCGGCGAGCTCGACGCACGGCCCGGCTTCGTGGTGCTGGACATCGAAGGCCGGCGCCCGTGCCGAGTCGGCGTCAAGCACGTGCGCGTCGAGCCGCAGCCCATGGTCCGCGAATCGGTCGCCGCCGCGAGCCTGCCTCCCGCGGACCCGACCGGTCACCTCTTGTCGCTCGTGCAGCGCATGTCGCGCTCCGACCAGATCACCCAGCTGCGGCTGCACGGCCGCCTGCGCCGCGAGACGTATCAGGCGCTGCGCTTCCTCGACGTCTGGCAGCTCGGCAACGATCTGAACTTCTACTTCGACTTGGACCGTCATGGCCTGACGGTCGAGGCGCCCGAGGCGGCGACGGTCGGCGCGGCACACGAGCGCATCAGCCCGCGCAGCGAGATAGCGCGCGTGGCGGAGAGCATGTCCGCCGCCGCCGGTGACGGCGCCGAGCGGGCGGTCATCGAGGAAGCCAAGGACCTGGCCTTGGAGCGCTACGGCGCTGGCGCTATCGGGGAGTGACGCGGAGATGATTGGCGCACCGATCCGCGCAGTCGCCGGCGCGATCGCCGGCAGCAACCACGCGAATCAGGGGCAACCGGCGTGAACGTTCGCACCGTATCCGAGGTCACGCAGCACATCAAGTCGCTGTTCGACAGCGATCCGCAGCTCGGCGGCGTGGCGGTGCGCGGCGAGGTCTCGAACTTCAAGGCGGCGACAAGCGGCCACTGGTACTGGTCGATAAAGGACGAGGGCGCCGCGCTCGGCTGTGCCATGTGGCGCTCGCGCAACGCCGGCCAGCGGTACGTACCGTCCAACGGCGACGCCGTGATCGTGCACGGCGACATCTCCGTGTACGCCAACCACGGCACGTATCAGCTGTACGCCGACTACGTCGAGCCCGCCGGGGTGGGCGACCTTCATCTCGAGTTCGAGGCACGGAAGGCCCGCTTGGCGGCGCTGGGGCTCTTCGACGAGGACCGCAAGCGACCATTGCCGCGCTATCCGCGGCGGATCGCCGTGGTCACGAGCGTCGACGCTGCCGCGCTCCGCGACGTATGCCAGGTCCTCGAGCGGCGCTGGCCGAGCGTCGAGGTGCTGGTCTCGCCGACCCAGGTCCAGGGCGACGCGGCGCCGCCCCTCATCGCTCGCGCGCTGGAGGCAGCCGGTTTGGCGGGAGTGGACCTGATCATCGTCACTCGGGGCGGCGGCAGCATCGAGGACCTGTGGGCCTTCAACGACGAAGCCGTCGCCCACGCCATCGCGGCGTCGCCGGTGCCCGTCGTGTCCGGCGTCGGGCACGAGACAGACGTCACCATCGCCGACTTCGTCGCCGACGTGCGCGCGCCGACACCGACCGCTGCCGCCGAGCTGGCGAGCCCCGACGCCGCCGAGCTCCGCCAGGTCGTCGACGAGCTGGTCGAGCGGGCGCAACGCCGGGCGCTTCAGGCGATCATGAAGCGGCGACGCGACGCAGCTGTCGCCCAGCGCCGGCTGGAGTCCGCCGCCCCCGCCAGGAGGCTCGCGCTGCAGAGGGGCGCGCTCGAGTCGCTGTCCGGTCGCCTCGACCGGTCCTCGGCGGGCCGGCTCACGCTGTCGCGGGCCGATCTGGACGGGCTGACGAAGCGGATGGTCGCGCTGAGCCCGGCGGCGACGATGGCCCGAGGCTACAGCAGAGTGCGCCGCGCGGCTGACGGCACGACGGTTCGCCTAACGAGCGACGTGGCGCAGGGCGACGACCTGGTGGTCGACGTCGTCGACGGCTCATTCAGTGCGGTTGTGCGCGAGGATCCAACGGAGGAGCGTGAATGACATCCGACATCGCTGCGTCATCGACGCCTAAATCACCTGACACCGGCCACTCGACCGAGGAAATCGACGCCATGTCGTTCGAGGAGGCCTACGAGGCCCTGGAGGAGGTGGTGGGCGCGCTCGAGTCAGGCGAGCAGAGCCTCGACGAGTCGCTGCGGCTCTACGAGCGCGGCTCCTTGCTGGCGGAGCGGTGCAACACGCTGCTGGCCGCTGCCGAGCTTCGGGTCCGCCAGATCGACGAGGCCGGGCAAGACGCGGGGCCGCTCGCGCTCTAGCCGGCGCCAGCTCGGCGCGGTAGAATAGTCGGACCGCGCCGTAAGGAGGAACCGACAAGATGCACGCTTCCCCTCGACTCGTCTCCCTTCTCGCACTCGTCACCTTGCTCGCGGCGTGCAGCGCGCCGACCGCCGCCCCCGACGCGCTCGATGCACCCGGCGCAGGGGCCGAAGGCGCCGACGTGGCGGCCGACACCGGCTCCGCAGCGGACGACGGCACCGGCACTGAGGGAAAAGCGGCCGCGCTGACCAGTGACGACGAGTCGGCCGCGGCCGAGGGTTCCGGCCTGGACGTCGCCAATGACGAGGAGGGCGCGGCCGAAGAGGGCGCCGAGCCCAGCGGCTCCCCGACGACGGGCGCCGCCGGCGAGCTGTCCACCCCGTTGCCGCCCCCCACGGAGGCCAGCACAGAGCCGATCTCGGCGATCACGTCGACGCTGACCTACGAGGACCCGACTATCGGCTACGCGATCGACTATCCCGAGACGTGGTCAATCGACTCGTTCTCCGGATCCATCGTGACGCTACTGTCCGTCGAGCCCGAGGAGACCAGTCGCGGTGGGCTGCTGCCGGGCGACGCGCGCATCGACATCGTGCCCGATCTGCAGGAGGCTGGCGAGACCACGCTGCCGCAGCTCGTCGCCTTGACGCGCGAGGCCGGTCGGGAGATCAGCCGCGAGGACTGGGAGCTGGACGGTGGCATCCCGGCCGTGAGGCTTCACCTGGCCACCACGGCCAGCCCCACGGGCGAAGCGCTCATGCTCCTGACGGTCATCGACGGCCGCGGCATCCGCGTCCAGGGGTTCGGCGACCTGACGCTGTTCGACGCCATTGCGCGCAGCCTGCGCCCGGCCGGCCAGTAGCGCAACGGGCTCGGCCGGCCGGCCGGACCCGCCTACTCGTCGGCTGCGGCTTCCTCTTCTTCTTCGGGCACGACCAGCTCGCTGGTTAGCGCCTGGTCTATCTCGGCGAGCGACGAATAGCCTGAGTTCAGCAGCGCGTCGCGAAGCAGCTCCAGTGCCTCGCCCCGCAAGTCCGGCGGCACCTGGTTGAGCGACGTGTAGCGCATGTGCCGGCCGCTGCCGTGGCGCATGGTCGTCACCTCGACCTGGCGCCGGCGCCCATTCACCTCGACGCTGACCACCACATAGTCGCTTGCGTCGGCGGGGTTCCCAGTACGCTTGGCCATCTCGACGCTCCTCTCCGTCACCGGACGTGGTGTTGCTCATCCACAGCGTGACACGTACCCATCATAGGCGTGCGCCGGAGCGGTCGCAAAGGATCCACGCCGCACCGACCTCGGCTGCCTCGCTGGGCCAGGGCGAAGCTTCCGCGGGGACCTAGGAGTCGGTCGCCAGCGAGCTCGTGACGCAGCCCTCCGCGGTCTCGACCGCCGCCGCGACGACAGGGTCCCACGAGGCGTCCCGCGCCTCAGTGCCGGCCCACATCTCGCATCGCAGGTCGGAGGACTCGAGCGGCAGGGGCACGAAGGTCGTGCCTATGACCTCGGACTCGGCGCACACCAGCGCGAACGTCTGCACCGTGGCGCCCTCCCGAGTCGCGTAGGCCAGCACGTGCGCGGCCGGGACCGGGACTGGTCCCTGGCGGCTGTCGACGGAGACGTCGCCCACGTTGACGCGGGCGGTGGCCAGTGTCGGCCCGCCGGCCTGGTACGCGATCCACGCCTGGTCCGTCGCGTCGGGACCAGCGCATTGGAGGGCAAGTGACGACTGCTCGGCGTCGCCTCCGTTGCCCACGTCGGCGCCCGCGTCGGTAGCGGCGGCGGTGTCCGCGTCGGTGGCGTCATTAGGTCTGCATGCCGTCGCTCCGGTGGCAAGGAGGAGCAGTGCCAG
Source organism: Anaerolineae bacterium (assembly GCA_046259645.1). GTDB lineage: Bacteria > Chloroflexota > Anaerolineae > Epilineales > Epilineaceae > JBJYWW01. The sequence continues at coordinate 4,137 of JBJYWW010000038.1, read as the reverse complement.
GCAGAGGATCAAGGTGCGCATCGGCTTCACTCCGTTGCAGGACGAGAGCGGGTGCTCGGGCAAGCGTGCGAGCGGTCGAGCGGGAGATCTGCCACACGGGCGCGCTGACGAGACCGAGCTGGCGGGCAAGTGGTCGATTCGACGACCGGGCGCGCAGTCGATTGGCTGATTCTACCGACCGCGGTCAGCCAGTTCAACCGCTCGCTCCTCGTCACCGCCGCGTCGCACGGCGACGACGGCCCGCTGCTCTAGCCGCCGATGCTCGCATTCACGCCGCCGTGTGCTTTTGACGCCCCCCCGGCGCGCCGATACCATTGCCCGCCCGTATGAGGCAGATCTGGGCCCCGTGGCGCATGCCATACCTCGAGGACAACCAACCGGTGGGCGCTTGCTTCCTGTGCGACATCGGCTCCGCCGCGCCCCCGGCCCGCCCGGCGGTCGCCACTCCGCGCGACCCAGTTGCCGCGCTCTGGTGGGGGCGGGAGGTCTACGTGCTGCTGAACGCCTATCCGTACGCGAACGGCCACGCCATGGTGGCGCCGTACGCTCACGTGGGCGATCTGACAGAGATCAGCGACGAGGCTGCCTCCGAGGCCATGCGCGCCGTGCAGCTCGTCATTCGCGCGCTGCGCGCTACGTATGCGCCGGCGGGCTTCAACGTCGGCGCCAACCTCGGCTCCGCCGCCGGCGCCGGCCACGCCGACCACCTGCACCTGCACGTGGTGCCCCGCTGGAGCGGCGACACCAACTTCATGGCCACCACCGGGGACACGCGGGTCATACCCGAGGCGTTCGAAGACACCGCCCGGCGAGTCCGGGCGGCGTTAGCCGCCACGCGCGGCGCAATAGACTGAAGTCCACTGAGGAGAGCAAATGAGCAGCAACGGCAAGCGCGAGACCGTGATCCTGGCCTCGGCCAGGACCCCGGCCGGCAAGTTCGAGGGAGAGCTGAAGGACGTGCGATCTCCGGACCTCGGGGCGGTCGCGATCCGCGCCGCGATCGAGAGATCCGGCATCGATCCGGCCAAGATCGACGAGGTCCTGATGGGCAACGTGCTGCCGGCCGGCATCGGCCAAGCTCCAGCGCGACAGGCGTCGATCGCCGCCGGCATCCCGCCCAGCATCTGCGCGACGACCGTGAACAAGATCTGCGGCTCGGGCATGAAGACCGTCATGCTGGCCGATCAGGCGATCCGCGTCGGTGACGGCGACCTCTACATCGCGGGTGGGATGGAGAACATGTATCTCTCCCCGTACGCGCTGCAGGGGGCGCGCGCCGGCTACCGGCTGTTCGACAAGCAGGTGGTCGATCTCGCGGTCCACGACGGTCTCTGGTGCGCGTTCGAGAACCAGCACATGGGCGCATCGGCCGACTGGGTCGCCGACGAGTGCGGGATCACGCGTGAGCGCCAGGACGAGTACGCCCTCGCCAGCCATCAGAAGGCGGTCGCCGCCATCGAGAGCGGCGCCTTCGAGCGCGAGATCGAGCCGGTCGAGGTCAAGGGCCGCAAGGGCAAGGTGACCGTCGTCGACACCGACGAGCCGCCGCGCGCCGACACTGACTTGGAGGCCCTCGGCAGGCTCCGCCCGGTGTTCACCGAAGATGGCACCGTCACCGCCGGCAACGCGCCGGGCCTGTGCCACGGCGCGGCCGCGGTCGTCGTCGCCGGCTCCGACTGGGCCGAGGCCAACGGCTTCAAGCCGGTCGCGCGGATACTCGGTCACGCGCAGGCGGCCGTCGAGCCGAAGCGCATCTTCCTGGCGCCGATCGACGCGATGAACGCGGTCATGGAGCAGACCGGTCACAAGATCGAGGACTTCGACCTGGTGGAGCTGAACGAGGCCTTCGCCGCGCAGACGCTGGCGGACGGTGACGGGATCCCCGGCTGGGACTGGGACAAGGTCAACATCCGCGGTGGCGCGATCGCGCTCGGACACCCGATCGGCGCCAGCGGCGCGCGCATTCTGGTGACGCTCCTGCACGCCCTCGAGGACACCGGCGGCAAGTTGGGCATGGCGGCCGCTTGCCTCGGCGGGGGCGAGGCCGTCGCGATGGTAGTGGAGCTCGTCTGACGGCGAGACGGCCGTCGGCGACAAGCGGCGGCCACGCACCTGCGCCACCCGCGGCACTCTAGCTGCGCCAGCCTCGGCCGCGGCTAAAGCAGCGCCCACGGCGAGCGACAAACAGCATTGGACCCGGCGAACGAGGCAGCTCTGAGAGGGCCTCGCTCGCCGGGTCCTGGTTACTCGCGCTTCTGGCCGGTCCCCGCTAACGCGTCGGGTCCGGCGCGACCACCTCGGCCGCCGCCAGCTTCTCCTCGGGCCCCGGCTGCGGGAGTGGGCTGACCAGCGCCTTCTCCTCGCCGAGCATCTCGCGCGCGACGCCGTACGTGGGCGTCTCGCCAGGCAGCAGCTCGGTGCTCTGAGCCTCGACCTTCCCGGCGTGGCTCCAGTCCGCGAACGCCCCCGGCGCCGGAACGCCGCCCGTCCCCGAGCTCTCGTAGACCTCGAACTCGCGGATCCCGACGTTTCCGGCCGGGCCGGAGACCGCGTGTAGCAGCAGATAGCGCGTGCGGACCGAGGGGAACGTAACCGTCTCGTCGCCACCGGTGCCGCGGCTGGTCGCGTAGACCGGCACCCAGCTCGCCAGACCGTCCCAGGCGTATAGGCCGTAGTCGGTCGCGTGCAGGCCGGACACCCAGCGGATGATCGCCTTGTCGATCTCGTAAGTCGACTGCAGGTCGATGTAGATCCACTCCGGCAGTCCGTCGCTCGACCGCCACTCGGTCGTAAGGTCGGCGTCGTTGGCCTTCGGCGCCTCGTATCCGGGCACCAGGCTCTCCGCCAGGGCCGGCTTGCCGGCAGCGATGTTCGTGGCGTGTATCACGGTCCCGGGCCCGAACACCTCCCACTCGAG
>JBJYWW010000038.1:0-1210 GCA_046259645.1 Anaerolineae bacterium | reverse complement strand
CGCACCGACAGCGTGTAGTCGGTCGACGGCTTCAGCCAGCCCTCCCACTCGAGCAGCTCGTAGCTGCTGCCCGCGTTCTTCGGCACCTCGAGCCACAGCATGAAGTAGCGACCCTTCCGCCAATCCGGGTTGTGCCACTGGTCGACCGGGAACGTCACCGGGTCGTCGGTCTTGCCGTTCTCGGTCCACGCCATCAGGTCCCAGCCACGCAGCGGCTCGCGCCAGTTGTAGATGGCGTACTTGCGCGGGCGCGCGTACTCGTTCCACAGCATCCGCATGCTCGAGACCTCGTACTCGGCACCGAGGTCGACGTAGATCCACTGCACGTGCCGCACGTCCCAGACCGGTTGCGGGTCGACGATCGACGCCCAGTAGCTTCCGGGATTGCCGTCGACCGCGTGCTCCTTCGGGTGCATCGCGTCGGGCGCGCTCGACGCCTCGACCGCCTTGCCGAGCGCCAGGTTGACCGGACCGGTGACCACGCTGGTCGCGGTCGGCGTGACGCCGGGCGGGACGGGCGGAGTCGGCGACGCCAGGACCGGCGTCGCCGTTGCAGTGATCGGCAGCGTGGGGGTAGCCGACGGCGTGCCCTGCCCCGGGCACGGGTTCGGAGCGGTCTGTATGTTGACGACCTGGATGTACGTGTCGCCGGCGACGCACGTCATCTCCGCACCGTCGAGCTCGACCCACTGGTCGTAGTACGGTGCGAAGAAGCCGGAGCCGCCGGGCCCCTTCAGTTGGTGCGTGACGTTGCCGTCGCAGTCGGTCAGCACGGCATCCGGGAAGCACGTCCCCTGTCCGAGAGTGACGAAGCCGCTGGCCTGCACGCCCTGCTGAAGCGGTCGTGCCTGCGGCGCGGCATGTGCGTATTCGGCGCCACCGCCGAGCACGGCTAGCCCGAGCGCCCCCACAACGACGATGAAGGCCACCAGAGCAACGGAAAGCGATCCGCGCTGCGTCCGGTTCATAACGCTTTCTCCTCTTCTACCTCAACTCGCGCGAGCGCGACGCACACAAACGCGCGTCGTCTCACGGGGCGCGATCACTCTAACGCGCTCGGGCCGGGAGCGTTACGCCGGGGCGGTCGCCATTGGCGGTCGCTAGCGGCGGTCGCTAGCGGCGGTCGCTAGCGGCGGCAAGTCCCTGCACGCAGCTGCCGCAAAGCGCACCACCCCACCGCACGAGAGTTTCGCCGAACCGGGACACGGCG
>JBJYWW010000037.1:0-17804 GCA_046259645.1 Anaerolineae bacterium | reverse complement strand
CGCCGGGCGACGCGATCGTTCTCACAGGCGGCGAGGTGGAGCGCGGACTGACGGCCGAGATCGCGCGGCTGATCGAGGCGGAGCAGTCGCAGGCGGGACTGATTCCTGCGGGGCAGGCGCAGGCGGGCCTGATTCCTGCGGGGCAGGCGCAGGCGGGCATGCCGCGCCTCGCGCGCGCAGCGGGGGACACCGGAGTGACGGGCGCCCGCGGCTCCACGGCGCGGCTGGTGCTGGATCTCGCCGGGCGCACGGACATCGGCTCGCTGGCCGCCGTCTTCGCGCGCTGCCGCCTCGTCCTGGGCCCCGACAGCGGTCCACTGCACGTGGCGTCAGCCGTCGGCGCCGGCACCGTCCACCTCTACGGGCCGGCCGACGCTGCACGATTCGGCCCGTGGGCGCCCGCCGAGCGCCACCGAGTCGTCGAGTCTCGTCTGCCCTGCGCCCCGTGCGGTCGTCTCGACTGGCCCGACGCCAGCGATCACCCTTGCGTGCGCGTGATCGACGCCGACGAAGTGCTTGCTGCGGCACGCTCTTGCGACGCCTCGGCGCACGTCCTATAATCGCTTCGGGGCCCCTTGCGGGCCCCAATTCGCTGTTTGCCGGCAACCGCGGCCGGCCCGATCCTGACGGAGCTTGATGGTGCTGCGCAAGCATGACCTGTCCGCGATGGCCGAGGAGCTCGACACTCCGTTCATGCCCGAGGTCATCGAGTCCCTCGGCGGCGTCGAGGCCTCTCTGTTCGTGTGCGACGGGCAGAAGGGCTGGCACCGTCGCGCCGACGCCGCGGAGCTGGCCGTTATCCTGGAGGGCGTCATGACGCTCGATGGCGCCGACGGGCTCGTCGTGGCCGACGAGGGCGACGCGGTGCGCATTCCGGAGGGCATCGGGCTGAAGGTGCAGTCGGGGATGAGGACCAACGTGATCCTGATCCACGAGAGCGATGCCCTATCGAGCGCCAATGGCCGACCGTCGTTGCCCCCGGGCGCGCCGCGGCCGCCGCTCTCCAAGTCGAACGTGGCGGTCGATGTCCTCTCGTCCGACCCGTTCCACTGGCGCGAGGCGGGAACCGTCGGCGAGTACAGGGTGGTGGCCTCGCGCCTCGTCGGCGCGGCGAAGCCGTTCAAGGCGGCGGGGCCGACCCTGGCGATCGTCTACCGCGGTGTGCTCGACTATCGCAGCGGCACCGAGACTGGTTCCGTGGTGGGCAGCGAGGCGCTGTTCGTCCCGACCGGCACACCCGTCTCGCTGAGCTCGGAGCGTGGGGCCACGGTGCTGCTCGTCGTGGGCAAGCAGGCCGAGCTACCGGCGCCGTCGGTCGCGGAAGGCGGCGGCGAGCGCGGTTAGCAGCAGCCACGGGGGCGCCGGCTCAGCGTGTCCATGGAGTGGGGCGCGCCGGCGACCGGTCCGTACCTGCCCTGACGAGCGTTAACACCGGTTGCAGGCGAGGCTAGCTCGCAAGGCGACCACCACGAGGCGAGAGGCGCCACATGAAGGCACGCTGGGCGAGATCTGTGGTCATGTTGGGCACGGTATGGTCCATGCTCATCGTGGTCACGACGTTGGCGGCGGCCGCCGGCAATGCGGGCGTCACGGCGCCTGGCCCTGGAGCCGCGGTCGTCGGTCGCAGCGGATCGACCGAGCCGGCCCGCGACCCGATCGGCGCGGGCGGAGTCGTGACCGGCGCTAGACGTGAACTGACCGGCCCGGCCGGTGAACTGACCGGCCCGGCCGGGGGCCTGACCGGCGCGGGCGGGGGCTCGCCGGCGCGCAACGGTGACGGTGCAGTCCCGCCGCTTCACGCCGCCGATGATCCTGGGCGGACGCCTGCTCGGATCGGTGGCGCGCTGGACCCGAGCGTCAGCGCTGCGGTCGAGAGCGGATCCGGTCGCGTCTCTGTGCTGGTGCACCTTCGCGGCGAGGGCCCTCGGGTCGCCGACTCGGGCGATCCCGCCCTCGGTCCGACTCGCAACGAGACTCGACGGCAAGCGCACGCAGCTGCCGCCGAGGCGCTGCTCGACCAGCTGGAGCGCGAGCACGAGCAGGGCCGCGTGGGCCGCATCGCCTCCCTTTGGGTCGCCGGAGTCGTGGCCGTCGAAGCTGACCCGGACGTTGTGAAGGCGATCGCCGCACGGCCGGACGTGCGACTCGTGACCCTCGACCGCGCCGTCGAGTCGGAGCCATGGGCGCCGGTCGGCGAGGCATCCTCGCCGCACGGCGTCGGAGCCGACGGCGAGCCGACGTGGAACATCGACATGATAGACGCCCCCGAGGCGTGGCGGTCGCTCGGAATCGACGGCACCGGCTCGGTCGTAGCCGTCGTCGACACGGGCGTGGACTACCACCACCCAGCACTCATCTCACGCTATCGGGGCTACGTCGGGACATCAATCCCCAGCAATGGTGGCAATTGGTGGTGCAGGAAGTCCGACCCGCTGTGCGGCTTCAACGCGCTCTACCCCGCGGACGGTCAGGGCCACGGCACCCACGTAGCCGGCATCGCCGTCGCCCCGGACGGCATCGGCGTCGCGCCCGGCGCTCGGTGGATCGCCGCTCGAGTGTGCCAGGACCTCGACACCTGCCACGTCAGCTGGGTCATGGAGGCACTGCAGTGGTTGCTCGAGTCGGGGCCGGATCGGCTCCCGGACGTGGTCAACCTCAGCCTGAGCCTCGAGGACACCCTCGGCCTGCTCCAGCTCACCAACGCCTTGCACGACAGCGACGTAGTGGTGGTCGCAGCCGCGGGCAACCAACCGGAGATGGTGCGCGCGCCAGCGATGTACCCGAACGTCGTGGCGGTGGGCGCGGTGACGGATGAGGGCGTCGTCTGGCCGCGCAGCGGCCGGGGCTTCTCGCTGACCGACGAGTACAAGCCCGACGTGGTGGCGCCAGGAACGGCCATCACCTCCACCATACCTGGCGGCGGCTGGGCGCGCGCCACCGGCACGAGCATGGCCGCACCGCACGTCGCGGGCACGGTGGCGTTGTTGCGCCAGGCATCCCCGGATCTGAGCGCAGCGGCGATCGTCGAGGTCCTCGAGCGCACCGCCACGCCGCTGGCGCGACTGGTGCCGGACCCTGCCTCGGGGTGGGGCCTCGTCAACAGCTACCAGGCCGTCCGCTCCGTGATGGACGTGGGCACGCTGCACGGGGCCGTGGCCGACGCCGGCGACGGCGAGCCGATCGCCTGGGCGCGCGTGCGCATCGCCAGCGAGGTCGGCGACCCGGTCGCCCAGGCCGACGTCGCCGACGACGGCTCGTACTCGTTCGATCTCGCGCCGGGCGAGTACCTCGTGGTGGCCGAGGCGTTCACGTACGCCACCGCCACCCAGCGCCAAGTCACGGTGGTGCACGACGGCACGACGCAAGTCGACTTCGAGCTCGTGCCTGACGAGCCGGTCGGCTATCTTGCAGGCACGCTGTCGGATGCCGAGACCGGGGCGCGACTCGATGGTGAGATCCGCCTGGAGGATGTCCCGAGTCGGTTCTACATCCCGGTCGACAAGCACACCGGGTTCAGCCAGCGGCTTCCGGCAGACACGTATCGGCTGCAGGTGGCGCGCTTCGGGTACCGTGTCCTGACCGACACCGTCAAGGTCAGCGCCGGCGTCACCGTCGAGCGCGACTACACCCTCACCCCCGCGCCGCGGGTCCTTCTGGTGGACGGCGACGCGTGGGCGTATGGCGCGGCAGTCGGGTACTTCGAGACATCTCTCGACCGGCTCGGCTACGTCTACCACCTGTGGCGAGTCACGGACGAGACGGCTGGGCCTGGCGCCCCTGGCGGGCCGCCGGGCGCGGACGAGCTCGGCGAGTACGATCTGGTGGTCTGGACGAGCTCCATAACGGGGCCCACCTACGTCATGGGCGCCCGCCCGATCTCTGCCTACCTCGAGGCCGGCGGCAGCTTGATCCTCTCCGGCCAGGACGCGCTCTGCACCGACGCCCGAACCGACAACGCCACCGACCCATGCAACGAGAAGTCGCGGCCCGACCCCTACGTGCGCGACCAGCTCGGTCTGAGGGTGATTCGCGACAGCTCGGAGTCCCTCAGCGTCATCGGCTCCGACGGCGGCCCCCTCCAAGGGATGACGATCCCCCTGAACGGCGGCGACTCCATGGACAACCAGGCCATGCCCGACGTGCTCGCGGTGGTCGACGATCTGACGACGGACCTGATCGCGGAGTACCCGGGGGTCGGCGGCGCGGCGGCCTTCTCCGGCACATGCGCGCCGCACCGGGCGGTCGCCCTGGGCTTCGGGTTCGAGGGCATCAGCAGCGCCGCGCAACGCGACGAGGTCATGGCGCGCCTCATCGCCGCGGTCACCGACCCGCTGCCCGAGGTCGGCGCTCACGCCGGGACCGATACCGCCTCCCAGCTCGAGAGCCCGGGCGCAACGGCGCTCTACACGGTCACGCTGCACAGCACTGGCTCGGCTCCGGCGAGCTACGAGGTCGCGGTCGAGGGCGCCGACTGGCCGACCGAGCTCTGGCAAGCCGGCTTCACGGGTCCGCTCCAGCAGCCAATCGAGCTCGGGCACTGCGAGGCCATGCCGGTCGGGGTCCGCGTGGTGGTGCCGGAGGACGCCGGTCGCGGTGACAAGGACATCGCCACCGTCACGGTACGGGGCGACACGGGCGCGGACGCCAGCGTCGACCTGACGACGAAGACCCCTGCGCCGGTCTTGGTCGTCGACGGTGACTTCGCCCGCAACACCGAGGAGCGCTACCTCAGCGCGCTCGACGGCGCCGGTGTCGCCTACGACTTGTGGGAGCTTGGGCTGTACGAGAGTCGACCCGAGCCCCCGCCGCCTGAGACCGTGGCGGACTACCCGATCACCGTGTGGTTCACCGGCGACGATTGGCGCCAAGACGGCAGCCTGGACGTGTCCAGTCAGCGCACGCTCGCCGACTACCTGGACAGCGGCGGCCGGCTCTACTTCTCGAGCCAGGACTACCTCTCGATCCGCGGCGAGGGCCCATTCGAGGACGATAGGCTGTTTCACGAGGAGTACCTCGGCGTGCGCAGGTTCGACGCGGACGCTGGTCGGGCTCACGAAGCACCAGTGTCGGGTGCGCCGGGCTCGGTGCTCGGCGGGATCGACGACTGCCGGCTGAGCCGCAAGCTGCCCGGCGAGGACTACAGCGACGCCCTGGAGCCGGTCGAGTCGTACGCTCAGCCCGCCTTGCTGAGCGCGTTCGGCAGGCCGGTCGGAACCCAGGCTGCCGCCAAGGGGTTCAAGAGCCTGTTCCTGGCGCTGGACGCCGGACAGCTCGACGAGACTTGCGCAGACGAGGTCATGGTCCGGGCACTCGATTGGTTCAGCCCGATGCACGGGAGCCGGCTGGTGGTCAGCCCGGACTCGCGACTGTCGTTCGCCTCGGGCGACGAGGTGCGGCTACGGCTGCAGCTCCTGAACGACGGTCCCCGAGCGGTGGACCGGGTCCACGTGCGCTGGGTCTTCCCGGAGGGCGGCTCGCTCGACGACAGGTGGACGCCACCAGCGTGGTCGTGGGACGAGTCGACGCGGTCGCTGACCTGGACCGGCGACATTGCCAGCAACCAGCGGCTGGTGCCCGAGCCCGAGGTGGTGCTGCAGCTGGACGAGGGTCTCGGCGACCGGCTGACGATGGAGTCGTACGCCGACATCGCCGCCGACGGCATCACTATCACGCGGCGCGCTGCGTGGCGCGTGAACGCCCCGGACCTCAGTGAGTCGTACAAGAGCGTCCCTGACCCGGACCGCAACTTGACTCGCGGCGACACGGCGCACTTCGTGGTCAACGTGCGCAACACGGGGACGCGCGACCTCGGGGCGTTCGTGGTCACCGACACGCTGCCGGCGGGGCTCACGCTGGTGCCCGAGAGCGTGTTCGTGGACAGCGGGAGCACGCCCGACCTGGACACCGTGCCGGGCGGCATCGTGTGGCGCGGCGCCGTCGACATGGGGCGCGCGACGTCGATGTCGTACTCGGCCGTCGTGTCGACGTATCGCGGCGGGTGGCTGCGGAATCGCGCGATCCTGACCGACGCCGAGGGCGAGTCGATGACGCTGTCGGCGGCAGTGTTCGCGCGCCCGACCATGATGTTCCCGTGGGCCGGGGCCGAGGTCGACAACGACCCGTAGCACGGCCCGGGGCGCCCCATCGAGCTGCGGGTGAGCGCCCGACCGTAGGGCAATCGGCGGCCAGACGGCGATTGCTCGGCCTATTGGCGCACCATATAATGCGGCATGATTCGTCGCCATCGGCCAGCACCATCGTCTCCGCTGGCTGCGCCTCCCGCGAGAAGGTTCCAGCTGTCCCAGCCCATGGCTTGTCCCGCGATGCCTCTTCCAAGCAGCACGCAGAGCGGCCCGTCGATCGCCGAGCCGTCCGCTAGTGCGCGGGTCGGTCCGTGACGGACATCGAGAGGCGTGAAGCCCGCCAGTCGGAGCTCTCGCACGAGATGGCGGAGACCATCGAGTCTCTTCGGGCGGCGATGGGGGCGCTGCGCGCACGCGTCGACTCGGCGGAGCGACAGCTAGCGGGCGCGCTGGCGGCACAGGCGGCCGTGAGCTCGCGCATCGAGCGCCTCGCGGCGGAGTTGGACCACAGCCAGCGTCTCGGCGCGCTGACGGAGCAGCTGGAGGCGCTCCGGCGTGCACGCGAGGCGGACGCGGATACCCTGGCCAGCGTGTCGTCGCGCCTGGGACGCCTCGACCGGCTGGAGCAGGAGGTGGGCCAACTGCGCAGCACCTCGTCAGCCGACGTGGAGAACGCGAAGCGCGAGCTCCGCTCGGAGGTCGCCGCCGTGAGCGAGCGGTCGGGCTCCGACGGCGCTAGAGCGGCGGTCGAGCTCCAGGGCGCAATCGACAGGCTCGATGCCCTCGCCGCGGAGCTGTCCCGCATCGACACCCTCGAGCGGCAGCAGCGCGAGTCGGCGGGCGCGATCAACACCCTAACCGAGACGGTGCGCGAGGCGCGCGAGGAGCGGCTCTCGACGGAGGAGGCCTTCAGCCGGTCCGAGCAACGAATGGCGGCCCGCGTTGACGGTCTCGCGGACCAGATCGCGGAGGAGCGCGAAGAGGTCGCCGAGATGCTCTCGCGCATCGAGAACCAGACCGAGACCGTTCGAGAGTCGCGCGCCATTGCTGCCCGCTCCGAGCGGCTGGCCGAGCAGCTGCGCTCGGACCACCACGCCTCCGCCGAGGCCCAGCGCGTGGCCGAGGGTCGCGTGGAGTCGACGCTGTCCGCGATGCGCGACGAGATCGCTCGCGCATGGGAGCTGTTTCGCAGCGAGCGGTCTAACGAGCGCCAGGCGGACGCGGCAGCGGATGCCCAGCGCGACGAGCAGCTGAGCGAGCTCGGTGCCCAGCTCGACTCGACCTTCGAGCTCATCGCGGCGGCGGAGCGGGCTCTGGGCCTGCAGGAGGCGACGCAGTCGGAGGCGTTGCTGCAACTACGGCGCGACGTCACAGACGTGCTGCTCAAGTGGCGCGAGCTGTTAGCCAGCGCGGTGGACGACGTGGCGCTCGGGCTCCCGCCGCACGAGCGTCCCGCCGTGGCCGCCGAGCGCCGCGAGGCGACACGCAAGGCCCTGCGGGCACCGCAATCCGACGCCGGGGAGTAGCGGAGGTGCAGGGCGCGGACCGCGCCGTGATCATCGGCACGGCAGGTCACGTCGACCACGGCAAGAGCGCGCTCGTGCGGGCCCTGACCGGCATCGATCCCGACCGCCTGGCGGAGGAGAAGGCGCGCGGCCTGACCATCGACCTCGGTTTCGCGTGGCTCCCCCTGCCAAGCGGCGTCACGGCCAGCTTCGTCGACGTTCCGGGGCACGAGGACTTCATCCGCAACATGCTCGCGGGCGCCGGGGCGGTCGACGCCGTGCTCTTCGTGGTTGCCGCCGACGAGGGGCCGATGCCGCAAACGCTCGAGCACCTGGCGATCATCGACCAGCTCGGTGTGTCGCACGGCGTCGTGGCGCTGACCAAGGCCGACCTGGTGGAGGACGATTGGCTGGACCTCGTCCGCGAGGAGGTGTCGGATCTGATCGCCGGCACGGCGCTGGACGGCGCGCCGATCGTGCCCGTGTCGGCGGTTACGGGCCTGGGGATCGAGGAGCTGCGATCCGAGATCGATGCCGCGCTCACACGCGTGCCCGAGGCGCTCGACCTCGGCCGACCGCGGCTGTCGGTGGACCGCGCGTTCACGCTGCCGGGCTTCGGCACGGTGGTGACGGGCACCCTTCGCGACGGAACGCTGAGCACGGGCGCGGCGGTCGAGCTGTTGCCGTCCGGGGCGGCGAGTCGCGTTCGCGGCCTGCAGTCGCTCGGCGAGTCGGTCGAGACCGCGCGTCCAGGCACGCGCACCGCCATCAACCTGGTCGGCATCGGCACTGATGATATCGCGCGGGGCGACGTCGTGGCGCCGCCGGGCCTGTTCGCCCCGACGAGCATCATGGACGTCGAGATCTCGCTGCTCCCGTCCGCGCCGGCGCCCCTGTCGCACGACGATCCAGTGCACGTGTTCCACGGCGCGGCCGAGGTCGCCGGCCACGTCCGCGTGATTGGCGGCTCGGAGATCGCGCCAGGGAACGCAGGACCGGTACAGATCAGGCTCGACCGGCCGATCGTCGTCGTCGCGCGCGACCGCCTGATCATCCGGCAGCCGTCGCCGGCGCAGACGATCGGCGGAGGCGTGGTGCTGGACCCGCATCCCCCGGGCCGGCGCAAGCGGCTCTGGACCGAGACCGTTCAGCGGTTCCAGGCGCTGACGAGCGCGTCGCCCGAGGAGATCGCGTATCACATGCTGCTCGAGCGCGAGCCGTGTGCGCCGGGCGATCTCCTGCCACAGGACAGCGGGCTCGAAGCACGGGAGATGGAGTCGGCCCTGACCGCGCTCCTGGACGCCTCGCGGATCCGCCCCCTCGGCCAGCTGCTGATCACGGACGCAGGCTGGCGGCGCTTGCGGCAGGCTGCCGAGAGCTTGCTGAACGAGTATCACGCCACCCATCCCCTGCGGCCCGGCATGCCGTCCGAGCAGCTTCGCGAGCGCCTGCGCCTCGAGCCGGACGTGTACGTCGCCTTCGTCGACTCCGCCGTTGCAGACGCTTGGCTGACGCGCAACGGCGGGGTGATGGCGCTCGCCGTGCACAGCGTGGCCTTCGACGACGAGCAGCAGCGGGCGATAGCCGAGCTGCTGGAGCGCTTCGGCCGATCACCGTTCAGCCCGCCGTCGGCGCGCGAGGCCGAGGAGGCCGTCGGCGCCGAAGTCGTGGCCGCGCTGGTCGACCAGGGCGACCTGGTGTCGACCGGCGGCGACGTGTTGTTCGGCGCGGACGCCTTCGAACAGCTCAAAGCCGGTGTCCTCGAGCACCTCGACGAGCACGGCAAGGTGACCGTTGCCGACGTGCGAGACCGGTTCAGCACCAGCCGCAAGTACGCCCTCGCACTGCTCGAGTACCTCGACCGGCAGCGCGTCACCCGCCGCATCGGCGACGAGCGGGTCCGCGGCCCCGGCGCGGGCAAGGAGGGCGGCAATTGAGCCGGCCGCAGCGTGACCTGGCGGTGGTGATCGTCAACCACAACACGCGCGACCTGATGCTCGCCTGCCTGGAGTCGCTGCGATCCGGCGGCCTCGACGGCCTCGACGCCGCGATCTGGGTGGTCGACAACGCGTCGACCGACGGCAGCGCCGAGGCGGTTCGCGCCGCACGCCCCGAGGTCACGGTCCTCGTCAACGACGACAACATGGGCTACGCGGCGGCCAACAACCGGGCGCTGCGTGCCGCCGGCTTCGGCCGGCTCGCCCCCGGCGCAGCCGACGATGGCGCCGAGCCACGCCCCTTCCGGCATGCGTTGCTGCTGAACCCGGACACGCTGGTGCCGCCCGGGGCGCTGGCGCGGCTGGTCACGGAGCTCGAAGCCGACGATGCGATCGGCATCGCGGGCCCCAAGCTGGTGCTGCCGGACGGCACGCTCGACCTCGCCTGCCGCCGCTCGTTCCCGACACCCGAGGTGTCGTTCTACAGGTTCAGCGGGCTCGCCAAGCTGTTCCCGGGCAGCAGGCGCTTCGGCCAGTACAACCTGACGTACCTCGACCCCGAGCAGCCGTGCGACGTCGACTCGGTGGTCGGGGCGTGCATGCTCGTGCGCGGTGACGCGATAGACGAGGTCGGCCTGCTCGACGACACCTACTGGATGTACGGCGAGGATCTCGACTGGTCGCTTCGCATGCGCCAGGCCGGTTGGCGGGCAGTGTACCGGCCGTCCGTCACCGTCCACCACATGAAGCGGGCCTCGAGCACGGGCAGCGAGCGCGCCCGCTTCGAGTTCCAGCGGGCGATGTGGCTCTTCTACCGCAAGCACTACGCGGCGACCACGCCCTGGCTCGTCCACGCGCTGGTGATGGCCGGGATCGCCCTGCGCGGCGGCCCGCGCCTGGCCCGCGAGATGCGCGCTGCCGCCCGAGCCGCCTCGCGTGACGCAGCGGTCGCTGGGCCGCCGACGGGCACCGCCTCCGAGAGAGGAAGCCGGTGACGCCGGCCGAGTCGCGGACAGCCCCTGGATCGGCTGCCATCGCGGCCCCCGACGAAGCGGCGCCTGTCGCGAGGGCAAGCGGGGGCCACATGCGGCGTGAGTGGCCCGAGAGGCTCTCGCTCCTGCTGGCCGACGAGATGGCGTTCGCGGCGGGGCTCGTGATGGCCGCGTGGCTGCTGCGCCGCCTCGCCGGCGCAGAGGCCGCCACGATGGTGCAGCTCACGCCCGACGCGATGTCGACGCTGCTGGTCGCCAAGCTCGTCACCATGACCTGTACGTTCTTCTTGCGCCAGATGTACCACCAGCCGCGCGGCGTGGCGCTGATCGACCTCCTGTTCCGCCTCTTCACGGCGGTGTCGATCGGCGTGATCACCACCTACGCGTTGGTCGGGCTCCTGCTGGTCGAGCTCGACTACCCGCGCATCCTACCGGTGTACGACTGGCTCACCACCCTGCTGGCGGTGGTCACGCTGCGTGGGATTCACCGGACCGCGTGGGGCGCCCTGCGCCAACATGGCTTCGGCCGGCACCGCATGCTGATCGTCGGCGCCGGGACCGCCGGTCAGGACCTGGTGGCCCGCGTCCAACGACGGCCGCGCCTCGGGTACGAGGTGGTCGGCTTCGTCGACGATACGCCTGGCCGGACGCGCGCCCGCGGACTGCCCGTCGTCGGGCGGACCTCTCAACTGGGCGAGCTGGTGGACGCGCTCGCGATCGACGAGCTGCTGATCGCCCTGCCGAAGGCAACGCGGCAGGAGCTGCTGGCGCTGGTGAGCCAGTGCCACCGCGAGGGTCTGGCCATCCGCGTCTTCCCGGACGTCTTCCAGATCATGGCCAGCGAAGTGCAGATCAGCGATCTCGACGGGCTGCCGCTTCTGATGATGCGCGACGTCGCCCTGCGCGGCTGGCGGCGGGTGCTGAAGCGACTGGTCGACATCGCTATCAGCGTCACCGCCCTCGTGATCCTCTCGCCGCTGCTCCTGGCCGTGGCGATTCTGGTGAAGTTGGAGTCGGCGGGGCCGGCCTTCTACATACAAGAGCGAGTAGGGCTCGATGCGCGACCGTTCCCGATCATCAAGTTCAGGTCGATGAGCCAGGACGCCGAGGACGCAACGGGCGCGGTGTGGGCGAGGCGCGACGATCCGCGCCGCACGCGTCTGGGCAACCTCCTCCGCAAATACAACATCGACGAGTTTCCGCAGCTCATCAACGTGCTGCTGGGCCACATGAGCATTGTCGGCCCGCGGCCGGAGCGGCCGGAGTTCGTCGCCGAGTTCGAGGTCCAGATCCCCCGGTACACGGAGCGGCACCGCGAGCGCGCGGGCATCACCGGCTGGGCGCAGGTGAATGGCCTGCGAGGCGACACCTCTATCGAGGAGCGCACGAAGTACGACCTGTACTACATCGAGAACTGGTCGCTGCTGTTCGACTTCAAGATCATGGCCCGGACGTTCCTCTCGAGCTTCCGCGACCCCAATGCCTATTGACCCCCGGCGGTCCGGCAGTTACCATTTTAGGGTTGTCAGACATAGTCGAACGCGGCAGTGACCACCGCCTCTCACAGCCCACTCTAGCTCGGGCGGCGACCCCTTGAACCTACCACTGACAGAGCGCCAAGCACAGATACTAGACTACGTGATCCGCGACCACCTCGAGGCCGCGGAGCCCGTGGCCTCCGGGCAGCTCGCGCGTCTGCACCGGCTCGGTTGCAGCTCGGCCACGGTGCGCAAGGAGCTCGCCATACTGGAGGACGCGGGTTTCCTGACGCAGCCGCACACCTCGGCGGGGCGCATCCCGACGGCGCTGGGCTACCAGTACTTCGTCGAGAACCTCATGTCGGTGGCCGGACTGGGCGACGGTGAGCAGACCAGCATACGCCAGCAGTTCCACCAGGCCGGCGACGACGTGGACCGCCTGATGCGGCTGTCGGCGTCGATAATGGCCCAGACGTCGGGCTTGGCCGGGCTGGTCGCCTCCGGGCGAGAGCACCGCCCGCCGCGGCTCTACCACGCCGGCTTGACGCAGATCCTGCTCGTGCCGGAGTTCACCGCGGACCTGGCGCAGCTGCGGGGCGTCGTGGAGATCCTCGAACACGGGACCGGGCTAGACCCGATCATCTCCCTGCTGCCAAGGCAAGGGGTGGAGGTCATCATCGGTGGGGCGCCGCCGCTCGCCGGAGGGCTCCAGGTGACGCTCATCCTGTCGCGCTTCGGCGGGGATGTCGGGTGCGAGGCCGACGCCGGGGGCGTTCTCGGCGTGGTGGGCCCCAACCGCCTGGCTTACGAGCGCGCCGTGCCCACCGTGGGCTTCGTGGCCGACCTGCTTACCGAGCTCCTCGCTCGCAGGGCGGCGTAGGCGCAATCGTCGATGCCACAAGACTACTACGAGGTGCTGGGCATACCGCGCACCGCGTCGTCTGACGAGGTGCGGCGTGCATACCGCCGTCTGGCCAAGGACCACCACCCCGACGTCAACACGGGCGACCCGGCCGCCGAGGCGCGGTTCAAGTCGATCAACGAGGCGTACGAGGTGCTGCGCGACCCGAGCAAGCGGTCGGCGTACGACCGGTTCGGCCATCGCGGCGTGAAGGGCTTCCGGCCAGGTGGCGCCGGCTCGCAGTACACTGGCTTCGGCGACCTGGGCGACATCTTCGAGCAGTTCTTCGGCGTCGGCGCCGCTGCCCGGCCGCGGCCCAGGACCCGCGCGGTCGATGGACAGGATCTCCGTGCCCGCCTCACGCTCGAGTTCGAGGAGGCCGTGTTCGGCGTCACCCGTCGCGTCGAGGTGTCGCGGTTCGAGACGTGCGACGAGTGCGACGGCACCGGCGCGGCCGCCGGCAGCGAGCCGGTGGCGTGCCCCACCTGCAACGGCAGCGGCGAGGTCCGGGCCGCCCGGCAGACGTTGTTCGGCACCATCGTCAACTTAACGCCGTGCCCCAACTGCCGAGGCGAGGGGGAGACGGTCTCTGAGCCCTGCACCGCGTGCGATGGTCAGGGGCGGGTTCGGAGGGACCGCAAGCTCGACGTCGACATCCCCGCGGGGGTCAGCGACGGGCTGCAGATCCGACTGGCCGGCGAGGGAAACCACGGCCGACTGGGCGGGCGCCCGGGTGACCTGTACGTGGCTTTGAGCGTCGAGCCGCACGACACCTTCGAGCGCGTGGGCGACGAGCTGCACGTCAGGTTGAACATCAACCCGGCCGACGCGGCCCTCGGCGCCGAGGTGGAAGTGCCGACGCTGGACGAGCCGACCACGCTGCGAGTGCCGTCGGGCACGCAGACCGGCCAGACCTTCCGGCTGCGCGAGCTCGGCGTGCCGCGGTTGCACGGTACGGGTCGCGGCGACCTGGTGGTGACGACCTTCGTCATGACGCCGGACAAGCTGTCTCGGGAGCAGCGCGACCTGCTGGAGCGGCTGAGGGCGACGTTGCCCGAGGCCGAGGTGGTCGGTCGCGACAACCGCGGATGGTGGGACCGCGTCCGAGAGCGCTTCAAGTGACGCCGGCCGACCCCCCATCCCCCGACAGGTCCGAGTCATCTGGTGACTACATCGAGATCAGCCTGCCGCTAGACGGCGAAGCCGCCGAGGCGGTCTGCGAGCTGTTCGAGAGGCATGGTGGCGGAGCGGTCGTCGAGACTCGTTTGCGCTCCAGTCCCGAGTCGGGCAGGGAGCTGGCCGAGCCCGAGCACTGGGTCCGCACGTACATCCCGGCCCGCGACGTAGAAGCTCGGGAGCGCGTCGAGCGGGGTCTGTGGCACCTGAGCCGCATCCACCCGCTCCCGGAGGCGTCGATCCGCCAACTGGCCGAGGCCAACTGGGCCGAGGCCTGGAAGTCACGCTTCACGCCTCAGCGCATTGGCGATCGCTTCTTGATCGTGCCGAGCTGGCTCGAGGCGGAGCCCAAGCCTGGCGACTTGGTGATCCGGCTCGACCCGGGCATGTCGTTCGGCACCGGCCTGCACCCAACCACCCGACTGTGCTTGACGGCTCTCGAGTCGTTCGTCGCGCCGGGCTCGTCGGTCCTGGATGTGGGCACGGGCAGCGGCGTCCTGGCAATCGGCGCCGCGCTGCTCGGAGCTGAGCGCGTCGTGGCCATCGACATCGCGCCGACCGCGGTCGAGACGGCCACCGCCAACGCCGCCGCCAACGGCGTCGGCATCGAGACAGTGGTGGGGCAGGCCGACGCGCTGGGCGACGAGGCCTTCGACACCGTGGTGGCCAATCTCCTCGCCGGCACCATTGTCGAGGCGGCGGGGCAGCTATACGAGAGCGTGCTGTCAGGTGGCTGGCTCATCGCGTCCGGCGTGCTCGACGACCAGGTCGAGGACGTCGCCGCAGCTCTGACCGCGAGCGGCTTCCACGCCCCTACCGTGGAGCTCAGCGGCGACTGGGCCGCCCTGATGGCCCAGCGACCGGAGCTGGCCGCGTGACCCCGGCGCCGACGTCGGGTCCGGGACGGCACTAGCGGTGACGGGGCCGCTGCCGCGCGTGTTCGTGCCCCCGGACAGCCTGGCGGGCAGCACGCTGGAGCTGCTGGGAGAGGATGCCGACAGGCTGTTCCTGCGGGGCGTTCGCGCCGGCGACCAGCTCGTCGCCCTTGACGACTCGGGCTGGGAGATCACGGTCGACGTACAGGTAGCGTCGCCGCTAGCCGTGCGCGGCCACGTGGCCTCCCGCCAGGTCGCGCAGGAGCGCCGGACGAAGGTGAGCCTGTACCAAGGGCTGCTCCATCCGTCGGACTTCAGGCGCCTTCTTGCCGGTGCCACCGGGCTGGGCGTGGTGGCTTTCGTGCCGGTGATCACCGATCGCAGCCAGATCGTGGAGCTCGGCGCCGATGGCAGACCGCTCGGTGAGGCCGAATGGCCCCGGCTGGTGCGCGACGCGGCCGAGTCGTCGGGTCGGGGCCGCCGCCCAGCGGTCGGACAAACCATGCTGTTCGGTCACGCGCTGGACGACGCGCTCCGCAGCGGCGACGTGCTCCTCCTGGACGACGAAGGCGAGCTGCTGGCCGAGGCGCTCGTCCGGCGGCCGTTCTCAATAGACCTGTTCTGTCCCCCGCCCGGCGGCTTCTCCGACGAGGAGCTGGCGCAGGCGGCGGCGCGCAACGCCACTGCCGTTAGGTCCCCAGGCGCCGTACACGATCCGACGCGGCACGCCCTGGCGGCGCTCGAGGCGATCTACGCCGCGCTCGAGCCGGAGCCGGGCGATTCGTAGAGCGGAGCCGGGCGGTGCTTGGACCCGGACCGGGCGATGCATCGTGCCGCGGACTGCAAGCCGCGCGCCACGCTTGATCTCCGGCCCCTCGATCGGTTGACACGCGCCTCACGGCTACCGTATAATCTCCCGCTTGTGACCTGCTGCCCGCTGCGCGGCCCGATCACGTGATGGGGTGCGACGCAGTGCCCCGCCCGGTCCACCAGGCCCGTCAGGACGATCCCCCAACCATGCCCACTCGAATCGACACCCCAGAGTACTGGATCGACGAGTTCAGGCCGACCTCGCAAGAGCTCGAGTTGCTGTACGGTCACGTGCTGGAGACGATGCGGCCGGTCGAGGTCGACGAGCTGGCGAAGCTGCTCGTGCGGCGGCGGGTCGATGAGGCGGTCTCGGCGAGGGAAGCGCGCGCTAGAGCGGACGGAACGCCGTACCAGCCGCGTGATCGCTACGAGAAAGGGCAGCGCCTGTTGTTCCCGGCGCTCGGCGGCGTCGAGGGCGTGGTGCAGGGCGTCCGCGAGGGCAATAACCCGGCCTACGGCAAGTACGACGTCTTGGAAGTCAACATCGGGAGCGACACGCGCGAGTTCGCGGCCGGCATCGAGTGGGACCACCAGCTGACGCAGGTCGAGGCCGAGCTGGATCCGGACGAGCTCACGGCCGCCTTCGCGCCGGTCGTCGCCCCACAGCTCGCCACCATACTGGACGCCGACAAGGAGTGGCTGCTCTTCGGCAATCGCTATGTGCTCCGGGCGCTCCTGCCGAAGATCAACAAGGGTCACCGCAACCTGGCGGAGGCGATCGTGATGCTCGCTGGTGAGCCGCTGCCGCCGGAACAGATCCTCGAGGAGCTAGACCTGGATTCGTCGATACCCGTCGAGACCCGCGCGCTGGCCCTGTCGCTGGCGCTGGCCGAGGACTCGCGCTTCCGCAACGTGGGCGCCCACGAATCGCCCCTGTGGACGCTCAAACCGACGAACTGACACCGCGGCGGGACATGTACGCACACGTAGACTACGACACGAAGTTCCACATCGATCTCGGCTGGTGGGACAACCACGGCCGCAATCTCGGTCGGTTCTTCGCCGAGATCCTGGGCGAGCGCGACGCGGACCAGGCGGACGGCGAGCCGCTCGACTACGTGGATCCGGTCACGGCCGAGGTGTATCAGCTCGATCCCCTGTGGGCGCGCGTTCTCACCGACAAGGCCCATCGCCCGGACTACATCACGCCGGCCACCCCGCTCACGAACGCGGTGCTGCGGGCCTTGATCGAGAACATGAACCGGCCGATGACGGTCACGCAGCTGCACCGCCGCATAAACCGGGGCAACCCGGGGACGCTGTTGCGCCTGATGCAGACGGCCCGATCGCAGTACGGGATCGTACCTGTCCGCGAGTCGTAGACCGCCGCACCTCCACCTCGGACCGCAGGCCCTCAGTCGTGACGCAGGTCGCCACCCGTGACAGCTGAGCGGGCCGCACTGCTCCCAGCCGTTGCCGCCGCCCTGGCGTTGACCCTGGCACTAGGCCTGCGCCTGCACGGCGTGGCGGACCAGAGCCTATGGTACGACGAGGGCACGAGCGCGGGACTGGCGACGCGCGACGCCGCGACGATCGTCCGGAACGCGTCCAACGACATCCACCCGCCCCTGTACTACCTGGCGCTGGCCGCGTGGGCGCGCGTTGCCGGCCGCAGCGAGGCTGGGCTGCGCGGCTTGTCCGTGATGGCGGGCGTCGTCCTGGTCGCGCTCGTGCTCGGCCTGGGCAAGCGGCTCTGGAGCCGGAGCGAGGCACTGGCGGCCGGATTGCTCGCCGCCGTGTCGCCGTTCCTGGTGTGGTACAGCCAGGAGGCCCGCATGTATGCCCTCGCGGCCGCCCTGGCGACTGCCCTGGCGTGGGTCGCCTCGGAGCTGACCGATCCCCGGAAGCTGAGCGGCGGCCCGGGCTGGCCAATGGAGCAGACGGGCAAGTCGTCCGCGATCCACGATAGGGCCGCTGAGCCCCCGCCGGCCTTGTGGGCGGCCTACGTCGCGCTGGCGGCGGCAGCGCTGTACACCCACTACTTCGT
>JBJYWW010000036.1:0-5295 GCA_046259645.1 Anaerolineae bacterium | reverse complement strand
CCGCAGGCGTCGAGGTACGTGTCGATTGCCACGCGGGCGGTGGCGGTCGTCGGGTTCTGGATCGCGATTTGCCCCACCAACGTTGACGATGGCGGTCCGATGGCCGGGCCGCCGAGATCCGGCAAAGCGATGCCCTGGGCTGCCGCGGCGCCGTCGCCGTAGGCCCACGCGCCGACGCTCCAAGCCTCGATCGTGAGCGGGATGTTGGCGGCCTGGCGCAGGCTCTCGACACCGATGTACATAGGCGCGCCCGTCGCCGTCATCTCCAGCCAGCCGGGCCCGCCGGGCAGGCCGAGACCGAAGCCGGGCTGCAGCACGCGCTGCGCCAGGCCCTCGATCGGATAGGCGATGGGGCCACGCGGTGGCTCGCCCGTCGCCTGCATACGCATGAGGACGTCGCGGGTCTCGGTGCCGGGGTTGAAGACGGAGAGGTTCGTCTCCCAGCCGTCCGCCGACTGCGCTTGCGCAAGACGGCTGACGCGCCGCGCCTCCGGCAGCCGGGCGTCGGCGCCCGTCGCGGCGGTGCGATGTGCAGCCCCAACGTCGACTCCGGCGCCCGCGACGTCGACTGCGGCCGGCGCAAGGCCGACTACAGCCGACCGAACCTCGAAGCCGGCGGCCGCTGCGTCGACCGCGGCCGCCGAGACCTCGCGTTCCTCCTGGTAGGCGCGCGGCACCAGCCAGCGCACCTCCGAGTCCCGCTCGCGATGGGCGCTGCTCGTCGCGCTGATGGCCGGACCCAGGTTCACGAGGGTGGCCGCGAGCGGCTGATCGCCCGTCAGGGTGAGCGCGACCATCGTGTTGTCGAGTCCGCTCCAGGCGTCAGAGACAGAGAGCGAGCTGCGCGCGCCGGGAGGAAGCCGGAGACGGGCCGGCTCACCGAACGGTCCGAAGCGACTCCGGTGCGCCTGGACCTCTACCTCCGCGCAATCGGTGCCCACGTTCTGGACCATGAGCGTACTCGAGGTGCCGTCCAGCATGGCGCCGTATCCGCCGGGGGCAACGTAGCGGTGCTCGATCGTCGCCTGCTCGAGCCGCGACTGTGCGGCAAGCGCCGGCTCGACGTCGTCCGCGCGCCCAGCCTCGCTGAGCGTGAGCGTGCCGTAGCGGTCTAGCGCCGGCAGGGTGCCGTTTGCCCCCGTGTCCAACACCGCCACCACGGCCGACGCCCTCACGCCGCGCGCGTCGGCCACCGGCAAGTCCGTTCCGGGCAGGCTCATCGGAACGTCGGTCGTGAAGCCGGCCTGGAACGCCGCGAACTCGGCGCACTCATCCGTTTCTCGCGGCTCGGTCATGATGCGGCACACCGCGTCGGCGACCGTCGTGTCCGCCGGCAGCCCCTCTGCCGCCAGCCAGTCCACCCAGGGCGGCCCCAGGTCGCCGGCCGCGGTCGTGCTCAGGCTGTAGACGACGGCCGACGCGGCGAACGTCGGGTCGGTCGGGCTCTCCGTATCGGGACCGGGCCAGAACGGTGGAAGCGTGTAGCCCAGGCCGGGGTGCACCGGCGGGCCGCAAGTCCAGCCGACCAGGGTGCACTCGGCGCAGGCATCGGCCGCGCCGAGCGCCGGAGCCTCGAAGTAGGCGGCGAGATACCTCGCGTCCTCGTCGCCGCCGTTCTGCACCTTGATGCCGGAGTGCCCGGCCAAGGCGAACGTGGCTTCGTCGGGGCTCTCGCAGGTGCAGACCGCCGCTTCGCCCTCCCCGAAGCACTGGCAGCGCCGCTCGTGGAAGTCACCGCCCAAACGAGGCGCGTACAGCACCAGCTCGTCCGGCTCAGGAGCAGCGGCCGAAACCGGCGCCGGCCATGCAACGCCTGAGCAAAGGGCCGCCAGGACCGTGACCGCCAGCAGCGCGCGCTCCCTGAGGGCCTTTGCGCTCCTGAGCCGAGCCGGGCGCCTTCGCGGCACCCCATGCGGGCCTTCCGGCCGCTTCGGCTTCGCCGTGCTCGGTAACGCTAGTGCGCGGTAGTCTCGACTGTGCATGCGGGTCTTGCCCTCCGGGTGTCTGCCGTGCGGGGTAATCAGCCGCTCATGTGGCCTTCGGCAATCACTGCGCGCCGCGACCTTGCCAGACCGCGGCGGTCACCGCGGCCGGCACATCGAGCGGCTCGAGATGGCGGCGGCCCTAGGTTCGCCCTCAATCCGATCCAGCAAGGCCCAGATCGGCGGCGATCGCCTGCATTGCCTCCAGGACCACGGCCAGGTGGTCGTCGATGCTCATCCCGATCGCCCCAGCCGCCGCCTCGACCTCGCCACGATCGACGCCGCCAGCGAAAGCGAGGTTCTTCCACTTCTTCCGGACGCTCTTCATGGCCACGTTGCCCAGATCACGGTCGGGGCGCACGAGGCCGACCGCAACGATGAAGCCGGTCACGTCGTCGGAGGCGTGCAGGGCGCGCTCCATGTCGCTGTCCCGCTCGACGCCGGTGTGATCAGCATGCGACAGCACGGCGCGGCGCAGCTCCTCCGACCACCCGCGCTCGGCCAGGATCTGCTCGCCGCGGGTCGGGTGCTCGTCGGGGTAGCGCTCGTAGTCGAAGTCGTGCAGCAGCCCGGCGATCGCCCACGTCTCCTCGTCGCCGCCCATGCGGCCGGCGTAGGTGCGCATCACCGCCTCGACGGCGAGCATGTGTCGCCGCAGGTTCTCGCTCTCGGTGAACTCGCACACGGTGTCCCATGCATCAGCTCGAGTATGACTCATGTACCTCTCCCATCCGTGGCCAGCTGGGCGGGCGCTCCGACGCGGCTCAGCGCTACTTGCGCCGCAAGCCCGGCACGAGGCCCGGGAGCGCAAACGTCGCATCTGCACGGCACCGTGCGGGTCGTCCCCGCCCTCCAGCGACTGCACCGCATCCCGCTGCCGCGGGGCGCCGGACGCGGCGCAGGCGAGCCCGCCGCGGCCGTCGGCGGCGAGCCACCGACGGCTGTCCGCTCAGGTTCCGCTTTCCCCGTTGGTGACGGCGTCGCTGTCATCGCCGTCGCCCTTTTCGCTGGCGGACGATCCGCCTCCGCTGCCGCCGCTATCGCCGTCGCTGCTGCCAGCGCCGCTGCTGACCCCGCTGCTGGCCCCCTTGGCCGCGCCTCCGCTACCGCCCGATGCCCCTCCAGATCGGCGCGTCTTGGAGCCCGACGCCCGGCGACTGGTGGATCGCCGCGACGTCTGCTTCGTGGTCCGCCCGGACGCGCTGGTGCCGGACGCCGTTCCCTTCGCCGACGAGCCTGCAGAGGACGCAGCCGCAGACCCCGCCGTGGACTTGGCGGCCGAGCTCGCGGTGGACTTCCCAGATGAGCCTGCGGAGGACTTCGTCGCCGAGCCATCGGCGGACTTGGCCGACGAGGCTCCGGTCGACTTCGTCGAGCCGCGCGCCGCCCCGTGGTTGGTGTCGGTCACTTCCTCGACGATGATGTCGGGTATGACGGGCTCGATGTTGATGCTGTCCAGGTCGAGCTCTGGCTCGGGGATAGGCTCGGCGGCGGGCGCCGACACTTCAGGCTGCTCCTCGCCTTGCCTCTCCTCGGCCGGCTGACTCGGTCCCGGCGCAGCGGCCGCGGACGATGCCGGAGCATCCGCCGCCTCGTCCGGAACGGCTCGCGCGGTCGTGTCCAGCGTCTCCGGCTCGTCCGGCGCGAGGCGCGACTCGACGTCGACAGCGGCGGGCGCAGCGGCTCCGCCCGACCGACTCGCGCCGCCGGACACCGCCGCGCCCGCGCCCGCGCGGCTCGACGGACGGCCCTCGTCGCCCTCGGGCCCCGACACGACACTCCGGCTGGAGGCCGCAGCCGTTGCCGACCCCGCGGCGACCTCCCCACCGGACGGAGGCGCGAGAGCCCGCTGATCGAAGCCGCGCATCCTGCTGGCCCCCTGGAACAGACCGCCATCGTCGATCATCACCGACGCCACCGATATGTCGCCGATGACCTGCCCGGTCGACAGGATCTGCAGCTGACCAGACGCGTCGATCTCGCCCTTCACGGCGCCGCCGACCACGATGTTGCGGGCGGTGATGTCGGCGAACACCGTGGCGCCCTCGCCGACTACGACATTGCCAGCCACTTCGATGACGCCCTCAAACGTGCCGTCGATGCGCACGCCGCCGTCGCTGCGCAGCGTGCCGCGCGCCGAGGTCGTAGCGCCGATCACGTTCTCGAGCTGCTCGATCGTTGCGCGCGAGCCGCGGTTGAATATGCCCATGATGAGTTCTCCCAGGAATGCCGTCAGCGCGCCGCGGTGCCGTCCATCAGGCCGCGCGGGTCGAGCGGACGACCGTCGAGCCAAACCTCGTAGTGGAGGTGCGGACCGGTCGATCTGCCCGAGCTGCCGGAGAAGCCGACCGGATCGCCTGTCTTGATTGCCTCGCCGACCTCGACAATGGTCTCCGACAAGTGAGCGTATAGCGTGCTGTAGCCAAGCGGGTGGTGGATGAGCACCGACCACCCGTAGCCGGGCTGCCAGCCACTGCCCACCACCACGCCGTTGCCGGTCGCCTGCACGGGTGTACCGTAGTCGACGGCGATGTCGATGCCGGTGTGGAAGCTCGCTCGCCCGCCGAACTCGCGCCAGCCGAAAGGTGACGTCACAGGACCGCGCACGGGCCAGTTGGCGGGCGGGGCCGCGGACTGGTCCTCGAGCCCGCCGGCCGACGTCGACTCATCGAGCTCGGCCTGAGCGTTGCGAGCGCGAGCGCGCTGAAGCAGCCGGTGCAGCTCCTCGAACCCCGCCGCCAGTCGGACCTGCGCCCGGGAAAGCCGCTCACTATCGTCGCCCAGATCAGCCCCGGGACCGCCGTGCGGTTGCTCGGACGAAGCGTCGGCCCAGGTCGCCTCGCCTGGCGGCAGCCCCAGCTCCTCGCGCACGGCGCGGCTGAGGAAGTCGACGCCGTCGAGCTGCAGCTCCACCGAGTCCATCTGCAGCCGCACCATGTCGAGCTCGCTCTCGGAGTCGAGGAGCGCTTCGTGCTGCCGGGCGATGGTGGCCTCGAGCTCGCGCTCGCGACCGTCGGCCTGTCGCACCGCCGTGTTGAGCTCGTCAATGCGCGTCTCCAGCTTCCGCTGGCGCGCGCCGAGGACGAGCATACCGACTATGCTGAGAACGGCGACCGCCGCGAGGAGCGTGACAAGCGGCTGGGGAAATGCCGAGTAGCCCGATTCGTCAATCGGCGACCAGCGTGCTGACAAGCGGCGGGCCTTTCCGGGGCACTACTGCGCGACCATCGTCGGGCAGGTGCGTCCGAGGACGCTTCGGACTGCGAAGTATAGGGCGCGCCGTTCCGGGCTGTCAACGCGTCGGGCCCGGTGT
>JBJYWW010000035.1:0-25866 GCA_046259645.1 Anaerolineae bacterium | reverse complement strand
ACGCTGGTGCCGGAATGCGCCAAACCGCAAGGCTGACGCTCCGATGCGGCGACGCCGACTGCCGCGCTGCCGCCGCTAGCGGCCTGCTATGGGCAGCCCGCCTTGTACTCCACGTCGTTGTACACCGGGTGCCACGGGACACCAAGGTTGCCGAGGCTCAGCCAGTGCTTCAGCGGATTGGCCGGTCCGGCAGGCATGTTGGGGTTCACGGGCTTGAGCCAGCCCGCGACCGTGCTCGGGTTGGCGAGCGCGTCCGCGATCACCTGCGGCGGCGCCTTGCCCTCCAGCTGCGGGCACTCCATGGGCTGCGGCGGCTGCGTCGGGTCCTCCGTCGGTCGCGGCGTGGGCGTGGGCACCGCGGGCTTGGCGAACGGCGCGTAGGGATCGAGATCCGTGCACGCCTGGCCCGTGACGTCGGGGTAGATAGCCCACGTGTCCGACCACTCGTCGTTTCCGTTGCGGCCGCCGATCACGAAGAATCGCTTGTTGACCGGGTCCCAGACACTTGGGATCAGCCGCCGGCCCTCGACGTCGGCCTGCAGGTCCTTCGCCAACCGCTCCCAGGTGAGCGGCGCCGTCTCGTCCGCCAGCTGCGAGAGGTCAGTGCGCCAGAAGCCTGCCGAGCGCTTGGCGCCGTCGGGCACCGTTTCGTCGGCTCGACCCATCCACGAGTAGAACTTCTTGGTCTCCGCGTCGTAGGCGCAGGCCCCGCCGCGCCTATAGCCGAGGTCGTCCATGTTGGCGAAGCGATCGGTGATCTCGGTCCACTCGCCGTTCGACCCTGACGAGAAGTCCAGCCACCAGACCTCCTTCAACGACTTGCCGTGGACCCCGCCCTCCTGCCCGCCAAGGACGATGATGCCGTCCAAGCCGGCCGCCTCGTCGCCCACATAGGCTGCGCACGAGCTGAAGCGCTTGTACGGCACCGTGCCTGATGGCCTCAACTGCGTGACCGACCAGCCGTGCCCGACGCGCTTGGCCTGGTACACCTCGCTTCGCGTCGTCGAGTCGTACCGGTCGTCGAAAGCGCCTTGGCCGAACACGATGCGCTCACGCTTCGTGTCGTACGCGGCGAAGTTCTTTATCAGCTTCATCTTGTTGCTGGCGAGGAGCGGCGGCAGCGAGCCGGCAACGACCCCGCTCTGGTTCTCCCAGCGCACGCCGATAGTGTCGGCGGTGTCGCCGACCGTCAGAACCTTGATGTCGCCGCCCTTCTTGCCGCTGTCGACGTTGCCGTTGTCGCAGCCGTCCTTGCCGCCGACGGACGCCCACAGGGTGCTCGTGATCATCACGCTGGTCTGCTCGCGGCAGCCCTTGTCGAAGTCACGCGTATAACCGACGGTGTGCGGATACGGCACGACGTTCCACGTGTCCATGGTCCCGTCGAGCTTGATAGCGAACAGCTCGTAGCTCGCGATGGTGTTGAGCGTGGTGCGCTTCTCGGCGCCGCCGGCGAAGGCGAGCACGCCGGTCTCAGGGTTGTACGCGCCGAAGCCCCCGTAGTGCCCGCCGAGGTTGTAGCGCGTTCGCGGTAGGTCGGGCAGCCTGACGTAGCATGCGTTCTCAGTCTCGATCTTGCCCCCAACCGGCACTTCCTGCAGCACCGAGTCGGCGTCGACCTGCGCCGCGGCCCCAATGCCGATCAGCACTGCCGCCGCCAACAGCGCGAAGAAGAGCAGCGCCTGCCATCGGCGTGTCCTAACTTGGTCCATGGATCTTCCTCCTCGCTAGCGCCTCAGGCGCCGGACCGACCGGAGCCGCGCGCACGATAGCATCAACCAGGGCGCCAACCGCTGCGGCTGGGCGCACACAATCGCCAAGCAACATGGGCTCGCCGCCGCGCGTCGCCCACTCTGCCGCAGACGCCACACGCCACGGCAACGGCGACGCCGCACCGGGTTCCCGATACAGATAACGCGACGCGCACCCTCGAGGATGCGCCCGGCTTGCGAGCAATCTGTCGGCCGGCCCGCCGGCGCGCTTCCGGAGCGATGTCCAGGCCGTCGAGCGGCTCCCCGCGCAACCCTACGAGCTCGCCGGTGCCTCTTCAACCCACGAGTCGGGCATGCGGACGGTGACCACCTCGCCGCGGGCGGTCTGCTCGCCGGCGGCGAGGACCGTCACCGCCACCTTCACCTTGCGCTCCGACACTTCGGTGGCGAATGCGCGCAGCTCGATCTCGGCGTCGATCGGCGTTGGGCGCAGGAAGTCGACCCTCAGCGAGGCAGTGACGAACCTGAGTACCGGCTCGGTGCCCATCTCGCGTCCCTCGGCACGGTAGCTGGCGGCAGCCGCCGTGCCGGTGGCATGGCAGTCGACGAGCGACGCGATCAGCCCGCCGTAGACATAGCCCGGGATCGCCGTGTGGTACGGGCGCGGAGTGTAGCGGCACACGGCCTCGTCGCCCTCCCACCGGCTCTTGATCTGCAGCCCATGCTCGTTTAGCCGGCCGCAGCCGTAGCAGTGGCTGACCGCGTCGTCGTAGTAATCCTGGAAAGCCATCTCGGACATGTCATGATTCCTGTCGCACGGGGGCTCGCGGGCAGCGCGAGCCGATCGCGCGCAATGCTGCGCTCCGTTGCCCGCCGGGTCAACATCGCGCCAAGCCGCCCCGACGCGCAGTGTCCGGCCGGATGCGAGGCAGCGAGCGCCCGGCCGGACAAGGGGCAGCACGTGCGCCCCGCCGGATGCGGGGCAGTATGGTAGACTTGGGTTCGACGCCGCCGACACCTGTCGACCGTGATGCACCGGCGGCCGGTCCGGCACTGGAGGAGCGCGTGAGCCAGGGCAAGAAAGAGACGAAGCCCGTCCACCTGGACGAGATCGAGGACGGCGACCTCGCGGCCGTTATCATCGAGGACAAGCAGTCGCCGGGCGGCTTCCGCGTGGCCGGCTACTGCGAGGGCCGGGCCGTGCCGGAGACCGTCGAAGAGGCTCAGAGCAGCCACCGCCTGCGCGCGCCCTGCGAGTGCGGCGGGGTGAACCTGGTGTACCGCGGCTTCTCACACGAGATGCCGGACGTGCACCCCTGGCCCACCTTCATGTACCACTGCACCGACTGCGGCCGCACGGTATCGTACATGCGCCTCACTGCCGCAGACGCGCGCCGCGCCATGGCCAGTGGTCTGGGCACGTCCGACGAGGAGCCGACCGAGTCGGACAGCGCGACCGACGGCGCAACGGGGCCGGTGGGCTAGGGCTCCAGCTCGGGAAACGGCCGCCCAGGACTGGAATAAGAGGGGGTGTCCCCGGCGTCGACGGCGGCCGGTCTCGGGAGTATCCTTTCCGGTAGCCCCGGGCGGCCTCGGCGGGCGCAGGACTAGCCCACCGCGAGTACTCCACCATAAGACGGTGATGGACCGTGCGCCCGGCGCTGAAGGGATGCGCCATGGTGAAGCCGTTCGGAAATCGAGCCGTCAGCGCACTGCTGCCGGCAGCGGCGCTCGCGGTAGCGGCGGTGACGGCGATCACGAGCATCGCCGCCTGCGGCGAGACGCCGTCAGCCGTCCCCGCTCTCCCCCCCACCGTCGAGGAGCCCGCTCTCGAGCCGCCGGCTCCCAAGCCGACGGAGTCGCTGCTTGACCAGTCCCGCGTCGAGATCAGCGACGGCATCGCCGTCCTGAGCTACCACGAGTCCTCGCGGCACCTGGTCGCGGGCGACGTCGCGGAAATCGGGGGAGGCGCGCAGATAGCGGTGGCCGAGGTCGGGCGCGCCCACGGTACACTACTCGGCGGGCGCGACTCGACCGACACGCCCAGCGATTTCCTGTGGCTCGACCTGCCGAGGCGGGTCGACGTAGCGGTCAACGCGTTGGACGGCGATGCTCGCACAGCGGAGCTGCGCATGGCGGGCACCGGTCGGGTCACCCTCGCGGGCTCCGGCGAGGCCGCCGTGCTGCTGGAGACGGACGTCTTCCAGGCTCGACTGGATGGCGGACCGGCCGACGTAGTCGTCGTCACCTGCGTCGATCCCAAGTCGGCTGTCGAGTTCCCGGCCGCGCTCTCTCCGTGCCCCGGCGAGGTCGACGGCGGATGGGTGGCAGTCGCGTTCGGCTCCGTAGAGGTAACCGACGCCTCGCCGACCGCCGCGGTCGCCGCGGAGTCGCTGGTAACGCAGCTCGCGAAGGGGCAGGCGGCCGCGTTCGCGGCCGACGGCACCTTGCTCGCCGTGCTCGACCTCGGCGTGGCCGCCATCGAAGGCTGGTACACCGAGTACTTGGCCGGCGGCGCGCCGCCGGTCGCAGCCCTGCCCACCGCTACACCAACTGCATCGGCCACCGTCGCGCCTAGCGCGACCACTCCGGTCGCGGGGCCGGTCTTCGCGGCCGGCGCCGAGGCAATCGCGCGCGGCGAGTGCACGACGCTGGACTGGCGAGTCCCCGGCGTGACCGAGGTGCTCCTCGACGGAGAGCCGCAAGTGAACCCGGGCCGGGCGGATGTGTGCCCGAAGGAGACCACCACGTACATCTTGTCGTGGACGTCGCCGGGCGGCGAGCCGGGCACGCTGGAGATCACCGTGCGTGTCTCGGACGCTCCCGACGGGGGCGACAGCGGCGCCGGGGGCGGTGACTCGAGCGGCGGCTCGAGCGGCGGCGACGGCGGCGGCGGTGGCGACGACGGCGGCGACACCAAGCCGCCGCCGTACCCGACTCGGACGCCGTGCGCCACCCGCGAGGTGTGCCCGATCGCGTCCGTCGATCCGGACGACACGCCGGTGCCGGTGCCGACCTCCGCGCCACCCGCCTCCGCGCCGCCTCCAACGGGCGCACCGCCAACGAGCGTGCCTCCAACGGACCTGCCGCCGACTCAGGCGCCACCGCCGCCGACGGACCCGCCGTCGAGCCCGGCTCCGGCGACCGAGCCGCCGTAGCCGGAGCCGAATGCTGCCGAGGCCACGCCGGGCGCGCTGCTTGGCTGGGGCGATGATCGCGGTCGCGCTGGTGGCCTGCGCCTGGCACCTGGAAGCCAATCGCCCGCCGGCGGCGGCCGGGAACGCTCGCGTCGCGCGCTCCGAGGCCGCGGCGGCAGAGCCCGCCGCACGCGTCGTCGGCCAGATCGGCGGCGACGTCATGGACGCCGCTCTGAGCGGGTCCGGGGTGGTCCTCGCGGTCGGTCCCCGCGTGGAGACGTGGGACCTCGCGGCGCCTGAGCAGCCGGTGCTCAGATGGCGCAGCCGGGCCCTCGACTACGCCCTTGGGCTCGTAGCCGTCGGCGACGACCGGACATTCGCACTGGAGGCGCGGGCCGGCGAAGCCGATGAGCCAACGGCGTGCCGGGCCATCCGTGTGTTCGATTCCTCAGATGACCATCCGCCCCGACCCAGCGGCTCGGTACCCTGCCCGGCCCAGGTGGATGACTTGGATGCGGCCGGTCACCATCTGGTTCTAGCCACGGTCGACGGCGCGCTCGTGGTAGACGGCTCCGACGCGGCCGCGCCGGAGCTAGTCGGGCGCCTGCCCGGCGTGCGCTCGGCGCGCGGGGTTCGGCTCGACCGTGGCTTAGCGTTCGTCGCCGGCGAGCCGGACGACGCACCGGGCGGAGCGGCGCTGATGATCTTCGACGCGTCGGAGCTGCCGGCCGCGCGCCTTGTCGGACGAGTCGACCTGCCGGCCCGCTCGGCCGCGATCGACGTGTCCGGCCGGCTCGCGGTGGTGGTGTCGCGAGCCTGCGGCGTCCAGGCCGGCATGTCGGTGATCGACGTCTCCGACCCCGCGGAGCCGCGGCAGACTGCCTTCGAGCCGCTCAGCTGCGGCAGTCTCGACGTGGCCGCAGGCGACGGCGCTGCTCACGTGCTCGGCTTCGACTACGAGACCATGGTCGAGTCGGTGTTCTCGTTCGACCTGTCCGATCCATCCAGCCCGGTTGGCGTCGCGGTAACGGCGACGCCGAACGGGCGCCGCATAGCCTACGGAGACGGTCGCGTCACGATCGCGTCGGGAGCCGTCGGTGCCGTGGTTGTCGACGTGGGCGAGCCGTCGGCGCCTAACATCGTCGGGCATGTGCCGGCGTTGGGGGCGGCCGCCGCGATCGGCTTGAGCGGCGCGAACGCGTATGTCACCGATTCTACCGGCGAGCTGTGGTCACTCGACGTGGCGCATCCCGAGCGCCCGCGGGCCCTGGGCGTCGCCCCGACCGGCGCCGACGCCTCCGCCCTGGCGCTGTACGCCGGTCACGCCTACGTCGCCCAACCCGACAACACGTGGTCGGGCCGATCCGGTTTGCACGTCGTCGAGCTGCGACGCTATGGGTCCGTGCAGCCGAGAGGGTTCGTCGAGTTGGCCGCCCGGTCGGAGACCGGAGACCTGATCGCCTCGCCGGCACCCGAGCAAATGGCGGTGAGCGGCCAGCGGCTGTACGTGCCGTCGGGTCGCTACGGCGCCGGTCCGGTCCCTGGTTTCTGGGTCCTCGACCTGTCCGCACCGGCTGATCCGGCAGTGGTCTCGTTCCAGCCGCACGTCGGCGACGTGCTCGCCATCGCCGCAGACGGCGAGACGCTGTACGTGGCTGGAGGCGACAGCGGCGTCGACGTGATCAACATGGCCAGCGGCGAAGCGGAGATCATAGGCCGCGCCGCTACCGCTGGCCCGGCCGCCGACTTGAGCATCGGCGACTCGCTGCTCAGCGTGACCCTGGACGGCGAAGGAGTGCGCCTGTTCGACGTGCGCGATCCGCTCGAGCCGTTAGGGGTTGGCGGCATCTCCGGTGTGACGGCGACGATGACCGCCCGGCTCGGCGACGGGCTCTACGTGCCGGGTCTTTGGTCCGACACGGGTGCCGCCGACGTGCGCCAGTTCCGCGTCGCCGAGCCGTCGAATCCCGAGCTCGTCGCGTCCGCGGGCCTGCCCGAGACCGGACGGATCGCCGTCGGCGAAAGACTGGTGGCCGTCGCCGCGGGTGGTCTCGGCGTCCTGCTCGTCACCGACCTGCCGACCGGCGAGTGGCTGTACCTGCCGAGCGCACACCGCTGACACGAGCGACTACACCGAGCGTCCCTGAGCCGGCCGGCCGGGAGGAGCCAAGCCGCCCGCTGGCAGCGCGCCGTGGCGCCGCTCGGGCGGCAGATGCGGCGCCGAAGCCGAGCTTGGCCCGGGCTAGTTCGCCCGCCGCTCGCTGGACCAAGGCGACGCCGAAGGCTATTCTCCGGCATCGACTCGGCAAGCCCGATCAGCTCTAGGGAGCGAACCCATGGGGCAGTTGGCGATGTCGGCGCGCATGGCTCAGGCATGGTCGCTGGAGGCGGCGGTCGTCACGTTCTTGATCGTGTTCGGCGTGGTGTACATCGCGCCGAACATCCTCAGCGGCGTGAAGGTCAGGAGCGGCACCGCGGCCGCGATGGTGGCCCTCACGTTCGCCGCGCTGAACGTGCTGCTAGGGTGGCTCATCATCCTGGGCGTGGGCTTGGTCCTCGAGACGGTGTCCATGTTCACGTTCGGACTCGGCGACGTCCTGTACGTTGTGTTCGGGGCCTTCGTGAACATGATCCTCCTGTGGATCATCGACACCTTGATGGACGGATTCGACATCGACGGCTGGGGCAGTACGTTCCTGCTCGGCGTCCTCATCCAGGCGGCGCACTGGCTCGTCGTTGCCCTGTTGTTCTTGATGCTCGGCTGGTCGCTCTGACGCTGTCGGCCAGGTTGCACGGGGTCCCTGAGGCGTCTAGGAGCGGGGGCTAGCACGAGAAAGGCCCAATCGATGCATGTCCTAGGCACACGACTGGAATCCGCCGCGGCGTCGATCGCGGTCGCGGTGGCGCTTGCGCTCGCCACGAGCCCGACGCACGTCGCGGCGCAGGACGCGAGTGGCACGAGCACGCAGCCGGCAGCCGGAGCGACGGAAGCGCCGGGCGTCCAGGCCGATGAGGCCTCGGCGGGGGCCTATGTCCCCGACGGTAGGGCGCGCGCCGTGATGTTCTACTCGCCGAGTTGCCCGCACTGCCAGGAGGTAATGCACGAGGATCTGCCACCGCTCCAGGAGATCTTCGGCGACAATCTGGTCATAGTCTTCATGAGAACCGATAAGGACTACGCGCACCTGCTGTACGAACTCACGAATACCACCTTCGACATCGCCCGCTTGGACCAAGGCGTGCCGATGATGGTGATCGGCGATCATGTCATGATCGGCGGCACCGCCATCAGAGCGGAGTTCCCGGCGCTGGTGGCCTCGTACATCGCGCAGGGCGGGATCGATTGGCCGGCCATACCGGGGCTCCTCGACGTCATCGGCATGCAGGAGGCGATGCAGAGCCTGACTGAGCAGCCGCCGGGCTCGACGGGACCGACGGAACCGACAGCGCCGCCCGCGGCCGCGGCGCCGACGGAGCAGGTCTGGGGCGCGCCCGGCGTTGGCCCGACTCCGCGCCCGGCGACGGCGCGGCCGGCGAACGCGGAAGCGACCGGGGCCGTCGCGCAGTCAGGAGCCACGACCGAGCCCCCCGGTGGCACACCGGCCGAAGACGCGGAAGGTGCGTCGACCGCAGGCGGCGAGGGCGACGAGGACACAGAGTTGGCCGCACCGGCGAGCGGGTCTCCGCCGGCCGGCAGTGCGTCGCCCGAGGCGCCAGAGTCAGCTGCGGCAACGGCCGCCGCCAAGGCCCTGCTAGGCGTGCAGGCCATGCCCACGCTGCCGCCCTCGGCGTTCGTCCCGCCGGGGGAGCTTGGCGTCAGGGAACGCTTCATGCTCGACCCCGGCGCTAACGCGATTGCGGTTGGCGTCTTGGTGCTGATGATCGTGGTGCTGGTCGCGGCGCTTCGCCCCGCAGGGTGGCAGGAGAGGATCTCCGGCAGCGGCCTTCCGGGCGTCGTCGTGCCGTTGCTGGCGGTCGCCGGCATCGTCGTCGCCGCCTACATGGCGTACGTCGAGACGACCCTCAACCAGGCCTACTGCGGACCGATCGGCGATTGCAACGCGGTGCAGCAGAGCGACTACGCGCGCGTCTTCGGCATACCTATCGCGTGGCTGGGGCTGCTGGCCTACGCGCTCGTGTTACTGCTGTGGGCCGCGGCGCGCCGGGGATCGGAGACCGCCGCGGACTGGGCGTGGGCGTTCCTATACGTGACCGCCGTCGCCGGGGTCGCGTTCTCGGTGTACCTGACCTTCCTGGAGCCTTTCGTGATCGGCGCCACGTGCGCCTGGTGCATCACGTCGGCGCTTCTGATGACGGCTCTCTTGATCATGACTGCCGGCCACGGCCTTCAGGTGTTGCGCGCCAAGCCGCCGCCCAGATCCGCTGCCGGACAGGACTGATGCCCGGCAAGATACTGCTCTACGGCAACCTGACCTGTCCCGACGTCGCGCCGGCGCGCGCCATGCTGTCTCGCGCGGGCGTCGAGTTCGACTACGTCCAGGTCACCTGGAACAGGTCGGCCCAGGAACGGGTCAGGGACATCAACGACGGCAACCTCAGCCTGCCGACCGTCGTGTTCGCCGACGGCTCGACGCTGACGGAGCCGACGCGCGAGGAGTTGCGCCAGAAGCTGCTCGATCTCGGCTACGACGCGCGGCCGCCATCGATGCTCGACGAGGCGCTCGTCGCGATCCAGCACCCGCTCCTGGTGGTCTTCGCGGCCATGCTGCTGGCCGTGGGCATCTCCTCGGGCACGGTGTGGATGCTGTCCGCGAGCCTCGTCATGCTGGCCGCCGTCGGTCTCGGCGCCGTCGGGGCGCGGGCGCGCGGCCTGCGCTAGCCTCGCGCCGGGCGGGGCCCGAACAAGACCGTGCCCAGCCGCACCATCGTGGCGCCTTCTTCGATAGCCACGAGGTAGCTGTCGCTCATCCCCATCGACAGCTCGCGCAGCTCGGCATGTGGTAGGTCCAGGCGGCGTAGCTCCTCGAGCGCCTCGCGCGTGGCGGCGAAGTACGGCCGCATGTCCTCGGGGTCGTCCGCCACCGGGCCCATGGTCATGAGCCCCGACAGACGAAGGTGCCCCAGCTCGGCGACGGCGGCCGCCAGCTGCTCGAGATCCTCGGGCAGCACGCCGCTCTTGCCCGGCTCGCGGGCGCTGTTGACCTCCAGCAGCACCGGCATGACGCGCTCGGCAGCGGCGCAGCGCCTGTTCAGCGCCGCGGCCAGCCTAACGTTGTCGACCGTCTCGACCACGTCGAACAGCTCCGCGGCAATGCCGGCCTTGTTGCGTTGCAGGTGGCCGATCATGTGCCATCGGGCGGCGTGGCCGAGGTCCGCCACCATCGGCGCGGCCTCCTGCACGTAGTTGTGGCCGACCGCGCTGACCCCGGCGTCGAGCACGGCCTTGACTTCGTCGATGCCCCGCGTCTTGGCCGCCGCAACAACCGTCACGCCCGGCGGGATCCCGGCCAGGACCATGGCCGTCGCCTCGGCGATGCGTGCCAGATCGCCCGGCGCCCGGCTCGGCGGCACGCTGCCGGGCGGGACGCGCTTCGGCGACGCGGGTGGTTGGGCCATGCTCGGTACACTCCTACGGCGGCGGGCGACGGCCTGTCCGCCGCCAGCCGACCATACCACCCCGGGCACACGGCCGCCAGCGACTCGCGTAGCGCCGACGTCCCCAGCAAGCGCTCGGATGCTCGCAGTTGGCGCTAGATGGACACCACCGCAGGCACTCGCCGGCCTCAGCGGCCGGCACTCGCCGGAGACAGCCGCGCCGGCATTGGCGGGCAAGTGCGCCGGTCGGCATTCGCGGGCAAGTGCGCCGGCGCTAGAATGAGGCGCGTGGGCAGAGGAGCGTGGGAATGACGCGTACGGGTGACGACCTGGTGGACATCGAGGCGGAGGCGCGCGCCGCCCAGGAGCTCTTGTCCGGCAAGCCGAAGGCGCCCGAGTCGCCGCGAATTCGCACCTGGAACCGGCGGATAATGCAGCTTGGCTGCCTGCCGCTCATCATCGCCGGCTTCCTGGCCGCCATGCGCGTGCCATACGTCGTCGAGGTCGGCACCCTGCTCGCGCTCGCGGTCGGACTGCCGATCGCGGCCTACGCGATCGTGTTGCGCCGCCGCAACCAGGCAGCCTACGAAGCAGCCGTTGTTCAGGCGAATCAGAAGGACATGCGAGTGCGGACGATAGAGACCCCAGCCGGCGACCACGAGTACGTTCTGGTCGAGCGCGAACCCATCGAGGTGTTCGAGCCGATCGCCGGGTCCGAGCCCGGAGAAGGCGGCGAGACGCTCGCTTCGCGCGGCGCCGATCCATCGAGCATCGGCAGCCAGTCGGGCACGCCCGAGGTCGGGCGCGTGGAAAGCGACGCCGGAGGCGGCTCGTGACCTGCCGAGCCAGACACGTGGCAAGAGTCAGTGTCGCTGCGGCGACGGCCTTGGCTGTCGCCCTGGCGGCCGTGCCCGGCGACGGCCCCGGCGGCCCTGGCCCTGCCTGGCCGGCGGCGGCCGCTCCGGCAGGTGCTGGGACGCACAACGTGCCTGGGCCGGACCGCGAGGAGAAGTCGGTCGTCCATCAGGACGACAGTGCGGTGCCTGCTGCGATCGCGGGCCTCATGGTCCTTCGAGACGACGCCGAGTACGAGTTCGCTGACCACATCACCTTCGTCCTCGCGGTCGAGGCGCCCACAGACATCGAGGACGTCGTCCTCCGCTACACGGTGGGCGGCGCCGACCCGGTGAACAGGCGGATCCCGGAGTTCATCCCTGGGAAGCAGGTGACCGCGAGGCACACCGAGGACTTGCTGCGCGGCGAGATCCCGCCCGCGTCCGAGATCGAGTGGTGGTGGGAGGTGGCAGGCTCCTCCGGCGAGTCGCACACGACTCCTCGGCAGAGCCTGCGCTACCTGGACGAGAGCTTCGACTGGCAGTCGCGCACCGAGGACGGCTTCCGCGTCTGGTGGTATGGGGACATGGAGCCAGTGGCGGTGCTCGTCACCGACGAGGCCGTGGCCGTCATGGATCGCCTCACCCGGATCGTCGGCTCCGGGCCGGACCGGCAGATCCAGATCGTGGTCTACGCGACGCAGGCCGACCTGCGGCCCGCGCTCGCGCAGCGCGGCGAGACCTACGAGGCAATGCTCGCCACCCTCGGGGCCCGCGTGGCGCCCGACGTGCTCGTCGTCGACGCCGGCACCAGCTCCGACGAGCTGCCCGACGTGCTGGCGCACGAGCTGAGCCACATGGTGGCCAACATGCACATCGGCCGCGACTACGTCAACTTACCGGCCTGGCTCGACGAGGGACTGGCGATGTACTCCGAGGGGCCCCTCGAAGCCGACGAGCAGCGCCTCCTCGACGTTGCGATCGCCGACGACAGCCTGATGTCGGTGCGGTCCCTCACCTCTTTTCCTGGCGACGCGGAGCTCGTGCCACTGGCCTACGCCGAGAGTCGCGGCGTCGTCGAGTTCTTGATCGAGTCCGAAGGCAGCGACCGCTTCCTCGAGCTGCTGGACGTGCTGGCCGACGGCCGGCAAACACCCGACGAGGCCCTGACCACCGTCTACGGGCTGGATCAGCTCTCGCTGTATCAAGCCTACCGCGCTTCGCTCGGGCTCGCGCCAGCCGAGGCGCCTGCTGACGGGTCCGAGCTCGTCCACCAGCGCCCGCCGCGGCGGGTCGACAGCCGGGGCGGCGTCTGCCCGGCGGCGCTGCTGCTCGCACCAGCGCTGGCGCTGGTCGCGGTGGCGGTTCGCACGCCGAAGCGCCGTCGCATCACCTAGGATCGGGCCCGGCGCTGTGGTATAACAGACTAGGCGCGGCACGTGCCGCTTCGAGCGAACGGGAGCACGCAATGGACCTGCTAACGCGGCACAAGCCAAACCACGCGGCCGTCCTCTCCTTCGCCCTGGCCGCTGTGTTCTCAGTCGCGCTGGCCGCTCCGACTGTGCGCGGCGCGGCGCCCGGCGTGGGATTGCTTGCGGTGGACCCGACGGCACTCGAGGCTGTCGCCAGCCTGCCGTTGCCGCCTCCGCTGCACGTGAGCGGCGGCGCCCGCAGCGCGTCCGTGGTGGTGCCGGGCGGCGACGGTCGCACCGTGGTCGACGACTTCGAGGGAGCGACCTGGCCGGACCCGGGGCGCTGGGTGTTCGTCGGCGACCTCGTGAACCCACCGTCGCTGGCGGTCACCTGGGCGGCGTCGACATGCCGCTCCGCTGGCGGCTCGCGGTCGCTGTGGGCGATCGGCGGTGGCCCGGGCGGCGCCGGCCAGGCGTGCGCGACTGACTACCAGGCTCCGCTGCAGACCTCCGCGCTGCTGGCCCTCGACCTGTCCGCAGTTCGCTCCGCCCGCGCGCTCGACCTGGTGTTCGACGCATGGGCGGACGCCGCGCCCTACGAGGGGCTGTACGTGAACCTCGTCGAGTTCGACGACGTCGGCACCGCGATCAGTCGCCGCACCGTGCTGTCCGCCACGGGCCGGTCTACGGACTGGTCGACGGTGCGCCTGGACCTGCTCGACCTGCGCGACCCGCGGGATCCCGTCTGGCGCGGCGATCTGCGCGGCCAGTTCGCGTACATCGAGCTGCTGATGGTCGCGGTGGACGGCGCCGATGCTGGCGCAGGCGTGTTCGTGGACGACCTGGTCATCGAGGTCACAGCCCCGCTACCGATCATCGTGACGCCGATACCGAGCGTGACGCCGTCACCGTCGGCAACGGCCACCGGTGCGGCCACCCAAGCCACCAGCACGGCGACCTCCGGCCCGACGCCGACCGATCGGACCGAGGCCTGCGGCGACGAGCCCGACTGCCGGACCCTCGAAGTGCGGTCGTTTATCGATTACAACTGCGACGGCACGTTCCGGAACGGAGTGGACGGCACCGTGCGAAGCAATCCGCGGGTCGACATCGTCGCCGGCGCGGAGCTGCTCGGGACCAGCCTCGACAGCGGCGGCCGGGCCACGTTCCGCCTGCCGACGGCAGCCGGCGCGGAGGTGCGGATGGAGTTGCCCAGCGGCTACCAGATGTGCCACAACTCCCCCAACCCGCTCGACATGGCGCCCGACGACTTCAGGGCCACCGGCCTCACTCGGGTGTACATGCGGCTCATCCCCCTGGGCATGGCGTCGACCTATGGCGTCGGCGCGCGCGAACAGGGCGCCGACGCCCTCTCGCCTTGGCAGATAGACGATCTGCCCGCGGTCGAGATCATCGACGACTTCGAGGACCCGTCACGGCCGCCCACCGGCGAGTGGATCATAGACGACGAGCTCGGCCCGCCGGAGTACACCTGGGGCCGCCGCGACTGCCACGCGGCGGGCGGCGAATACGGCCTGTGGGCGCTCGGTGCCGGGACGCGCGGACGGCAGTTGGAGTGCTTCGAGTCCTACCCGGCCGACGTGACCTCGCTGATCCGGCTGAAGCTCGACCTGTCGGCCTATGCCGATGCGCAGACGCTGAACCTCGCCTTCGAGCTCTGGGCCAACACCCTGTCCGATTCGCCGCTCGGCGACTTCATCTCGATCAACTTGATCCGACGCAACGCCGAGGGCTTCGAGGAGCTCATGCCGGTCTACGACTGGACCGGTTACACCGGCGACAAGTTCCAGACCGAGCGTCTGAACCTCCTCGACCTGGCCAACGTCTTCAACCCGGCCGAGCGGGTCAGCGTGGCCGGCGAGCCTGAGGTGGTGTTCGAGTTCCGCTTCCGTGCCGATCCAGGAAGCAGCAGCAGGCCGGAGGGCCCGACGATCGACGACGTCCGGCTCGAGCACGATCTGGGCCCGACGGTCACTCCTACTCCGCAGACCACGCCCACGCACACCCGCACGCCCGCGCCGACCCCTCCGACCCACACGCCGACTCCCCCCGACGTCACCAGTGCCTACGTCCCGTTCGCGGAGAACGGAGCCTAGCGGGGCACGACCCGCGCGATCCGCGCCGCAGCGCCGGGCGCGTTGCGATCGGGCCCGATACGAGGGGCGTTTCGGGCCCGAAAACTAGCCAACCAGGCGCCGCAAATGTATACTCCTCCAGGTTGGCGCGCGGTCGCGCCAACGCGATCCTGGCCGCGGGGCGGCGATGCCCGCGGCCGCATCACGCAAGCCGAGTCGTCCGAAGGAGAACGGGAACAATGATGGACAAGCAGGCGGACCTGGCTGGTCCCGGAATCAGCACCTACGAGCAAGTCGACAAGGTCCTGCCACGAGACTACGAGGCGATCCTCACGCCCCGCGAGACCATGAAGGCGCTCTACGCCGCCAAGGCATACATCGAGGAGAACCTGGCCAAGCAGCTGAACCTGATGCTCGTCCAGGTGCCTCTCATCGTCTCGCGCGAGAGCGGCGTCAACGACATGCTGGACCGCGACGGCTCGCGCACGCCGGTCGAGTTCGAGTGCGGCCTGGGCCTCGACGAGCCCATCCACGCGCAGATCGTGCAAGCCGCCACCAAGTGGAAGAGGCCGGCGCTGAAGACCTTCGGCTGCCAGGTCGGTGAGGGCA
The DNA here is from genome assembly GCA_046259645.1 of Anaerolineae bacterium. Taxonomy (GTDB): domain Bacteria; phylum Chloroflexota; class Anaerolineae; order Epilineales; family Epilineaceae; genus JBJYWW01. Next base: position 10,511 of record JBJYWW010000035.1, on the reverse strand, counting down.
TCAACACCGACATGCGCGCCGTTCGCAAGGACTACTTCCTCGACCACGACCACAGCGCCTACGTCGACCAGTGGGACTGGGAGCGGGTAATTACCGCGGACCAGCGCAACCTGGAGTTTCTGCACGACGTCGTCGGCCGCATCTGGAAGGTCATCACCGGCGCCGAGGACCTGGTCCAGGACATGTACCCGCAGCTCAAGGACTCGCGGTTCCCGAGCCTGCCAAAGGAGCTGACGTTCATCCACGCCGAGGAGATCCTCGAGCGCTATCCAGACCTGCCGCGCAAGGCGCGCGAGACGATGATCCTCCAGGAGTACCCGGCGGTCTTCATCACGGGCATCGGCTTCCCGCTGGACGACGGCTACCCGCACGAGATGCGCGCGGCGGACTACGACGACTGGGTAACGCCGACCGTCACGAAGGACGGCAAGACCTACCACGGGCTGAACGGCGACATCCTGGTGTGGAACCACGTCACCAAGCGCCGCCACGAGCTTACGTCGATGGGCATCCGCGTCACCAAGGAGACGCTCGTCGAGCAGATGAACATGGCCGGGCTCGAGAGAGACCTGGCCCTGCCCTACCACCAGGCCATCCTGAACGATGAGATCCCGCTGAGCATCGGCGGTGGCATTGGCCAGTCGCGCGTGATGATGCTCCTGCTCCGCAAGGCCCACCTGGGCGAGGTCAGCGTCACGGTGTGGCCGGACGAGCTTCAGGAGATCTGCGAGGCGAAGAACATCTACGTGCTGCAGTAGCGCGTCGCGCCCAACGGGCGCCGCTGGCAGCGCGCTCTCAGGGGGACGAACACCGGCAGTCGACTGACTGCCGGTGTTTGCTTACATGGCCTCCTGGGTGCGGCGCCGAGAGCCGCTCTAGCCCTCGTCCTCGAGCAGTCTCACGTAGCTGTCGTGCCGCTCGGAGGAGATCTGACCGTCCTCCACCGCCGCGCAGACGGCGCAGCCCGGCTCGTGCACGTGCGTGCAGTCGTAGTAGCGACAGCTGTTGATGTGCGGCCGGAACTCGACGAACGCCCACTCGAGCTCGCCCGGGTCCACTTCCCAGACGCCGATCTCGCGCAGGCCGGGCGTGTCGGCGACGAGGCCGCCCGACGACAGGCGATGCAGCTCGCCGACGCGAGTGGTGTGGCGACCCTTGGCCACGCTGTCGCTGACCGCGCCGACCTTCAGCCCGAGGCCCGGCTCGATCTCGTTCAGCAACCGCGACTTGCCGACGCCGCTGGGGCCGACGACCGCGCTCGTCCGGGCGGCAAGCAGCTCGCGCAGGTCTTGCACGCCGCTACCGTGCTCGGCCGACGTGAGCAGCACCTGATAGCCGATCGCCCGATAGCGCTCGATCGCCTCGCCGACGTCGTCGGGCACGCCGAGGTCGGTCTTGTTGAACACGATCACGCTGTCGATCTCGTCGATCTCGGCCACGGCCAGGAAGCGATCCAGCATCCGCGGGCTGGGCGCCGGATGCTGCACCGCGAAGACCACGATGAGCTGATCGACGTTTGCGACGACGACGTCCTGCGCCCAGACGCCCTTGGGGCCCGGCGCGCGGCGCGACAGCGACGACGCCCGCGGCTCGATCCCTGTGATCACCGCCTCGACCTGGCCCGAGTCGCCTTCCGGAAGAGCAAGGACGTCGTAGCGCACGATGTCACCTAGGGCTACGAGCCCCGTCTCCTGCCTGTCCTTCTTGAGGATGCCGCGCAGCACGGCGCGGATCGTGCCGTCGCCCCTCGAGACGTCGTAGAATCCGCTCTGCGCCCGGAGCACGCGTCCCGTGCCGCTGCCAACGACCTCCGCCAAATGCCCTCTCGGCCCCCTTTCGAGGTCGGCAGTATAGGCGGGCGGCGCAGGCGTGTCACGTGCCTGTGCTATCCTGCCGGCGTGCGCACATCGGATTTCGACTACGCGCTGCCGGCCGACCGCATCGCGCAGACGCCGGTCGAGCCGCGAGACGATGCACGCCTCCTCGTGGTCGATCGCGCTGGCGGCGAGCTCGAGCATCGGCGGTTCTTCGAGCTCGACCGGCTTCTCGATCCCGGCGATCTGCTGGTCGCCAACGACAGCCGCGTCATACCGGCGCGACTGCACGGCCGGAAGCTCGAGACGGGCGGGGCGGTCGAGGCGTTGCTGCTCACCCGGTCCGCTCCCGGGCTGTGGCAGGCGCTGGTCAAGGGCCGCGTCCACGAGGGCACCCGACTTGCGTTCGACCCGCCGCCGGCGGCAGTCGGAGTCGGCACGGCCACCGCCGCCGGGGGCGGCGATGCCGGCGTGATCACACCGGTCGAAGCGGTGGTCGAGGAGCTGCTAACGGACGGCCGGCGGCTTCTGCGGTTCGAGCGGCCCGTCTCCCCGTTGCTCGAGGTCCTGGGCGCGGTGCCGCTCCCGCCCTACATCACGGCGCCGCTGGACGACCCCGAGCGCTACCAGACCGTGTACTCGCGCGTGGCCGGCTCCGTGGCGGCGCCCACGGCCGGGCTGCACTTCACTCCGGATCTGCTGCAGCGGATGGAGGAGCGCGGCATCGGCCTCGCCTTCGTCACCCTGCACGTCGGGCTCGACACGTTCCGTCCGGTGACGGCGGAGGACGTGGCCGAGCACCACATGCACAGCGAGTGGGCCTCGGTGCCGGTCGAGACGGCGGCTGCCGTGACCGCCGCCCGTCGCGCGGGCCGGCGGGTCGTTGCAGTGGGCACGACCTCGGTGCGGGCGCTTGAAGCCGCCGCGCACGCCGTGGGCCGATCAGACGTGCCGCAGCCGGCAGGCGGTGCTGACGTGTCCGTGGTTGGGACGGGGCCATGGAGCCCGGGCGACAAGCTCGCGCCGTTCGAGGGCTGGACAGCCTTGTTCATCACACCGGGCTACGCCTTCGGCGCGGTGACCGCGATGGTCACGAACTTCCACTTGCCACGGACGACGCTCCTGATGCTGGTAGCGGCGTTCGCCGGCAAGGCGACCATGGACGACGCGTACGCGGCCGCGATCCGCGGCCCGTATCGCTTCTACAGCTTCGGCGATGCGATGTTGATCCGCTAGCGCGGTGACCGGCAGGGCCGTCTGGCGATGGCTCAGACGTGGACGCGGCTCGCGACTCGCCTTACGTCCGCGGCCAACGACAGTGCCAACGCCGCGGCAAGCGCCGCCAGCGCCAGGAGCGCCGCCGACACGCCGGCGCCCTGGTCGGCGGCCGGGCTGACCCGGAAGCCGTCGATCGCAACCTCGCCGCCGGCCGTGCCGACGCTCAGACGCAGCTCGTGGACGCCCTCGCCAAGTCCGGTGGCCAGCGTGCGCCACTCCCAGCCCTCCTCGGGCGCCTTTAGCTGCAAGCCCTGCGCGTCGGCGCCGGAGCGCACGGCACGGCCGTCGATCTCGGTGACCAGCGTCCCGGCCTGCGGCCCGGTCATGACTCGTACCGCCACCTCGGGACCCTCGAACGCGAAGGTCAGGGCCGCGCCGGGCTCGGTCGTGACGAGCGCGTTGCGGTCCCAGGCGCCGTCGGCCCAGGCCCAGGTCCATCTCTCGCGCGCCGCCAGATCCGTCGGCAGCTTGACGGGCGACGATCGCTCGCCCCAGTCGCCCGCGGTGGCGACGTCGCGACCGCCCGCGTCGGCTGACACGGCCGCGAACAACAGGCGCTTCGTCCAATCGAGGTCGACCATGCGGAAGTAGTAGACGGCTCGCTCGGGGTTCAGTCCGCCCCACTGCCTGAAGTACCAGATGCTGAAAACCCCAGACCAAGGCCAGCGCTCCTCGCCCCAGTGCACGCCCTCCACGGTGTACGCGGCCTGCTCCTCCTCGGTCACGCGCTGCCAGTGCTGCTCCATCGCGTCGGGTGGCGCCGCGTTCCAGCCGTACTCGTTGAACCACACCGCCGTGTCCGCGTCGCCATGCTCCTCCATGATCGCGCGCTGCAGCTCCACGCGCCGGAAGTTCAGCGTCTCTTCGTCCGGCTCGGCCTCGGGCGGCTGGTCCATGCCGAAGGCGTTGGCCGACAGGATGTCGAAGTCGCCCTGCGCGCCGGCCTCGTACAGGCCGCGCAAGAACTCGAGGTCGCTCATGTTGCCCGCTATGTCGACCGTCTCCGTGTTGATCGCCAACGGTGCCGACAGGATCACGGCGTTCGGATCGGCCTGGCGGGCGGCCGCCGCGGCGGCATGCAGCATGCGCGCGTACTCGCGCGGATCGGCCGGGTGCGACGGGTTGAGGCCCCACTCACCGACGAGGTTCGGCTCGTTCCAGATCTGGTAGAACCTGACCCGGCCCTTGAAGTGCTCGGCGGTCGCGCCCACGAATCGGGCGTAGTCGCCGTAGTCCGCCGGCGGCACGTTGTTGTTGGCGCGCACGGCCGGCGGGACCCAGTCCGGCTTCGCCACCCACTGGGGCGGCCAGTCGAGGCGCGCTATCACCTCGATGTCGTGCTCGCGGAACAGGTCGACTATCGCGTCGTAGGTTGACCAGTCGAACTCGCCGGGCGACTGCTCGATGCTGGCCCACAGGAGCTGCTGCTTGGCCCAGCGCACACCGGATTCCCGCGCCAGCGAGACCGTCTTGCGCTTGGTCCAGTCGCTCGCCTCTCGCTCGAGGAAGAAGTTCGCCCCATAGGGATGCACGTCGGTGAACGGTGTGGTTGGGGCCTGCCGAACGGGCGCCTGAGACGTCGCAGCGCGGTCCGGGCGCAGCGCTACCCAGGCCAGGGCCGCTAGCGTTGCCAGCAGGGCCAGGGCCGTCAGACGAACGCGTCGGATCAGAGGCGGCGGGACCATGAAGCGGGCCTGAGGATAGCACGAGCCGCGCCGCTCATCTCACGGCGCCGTCTGCCGGCGCTGCCGCGAGATTCCGCTCATGGCTCCGGCGCGGGAACGAGGAGCGCGGGCCGCAAGCGGCCCGCGCTCAGTAGTCGTTCCTCACATGGGTCGGGGCGCTCCGCCCCTCCCGAGATGAGCCCTAGCGCGAGTTGCGCGCCGGAGCGAACTCGACGGCCTCAGCCGGGCTGGCCAGAGGCGCAAAGGTGTCGGTGGCGCTGAAGGAGTCACGGAGCTGCACGCCCAGGAACGGCGCGAACGGGCGCACCGTGCCCTGGAGGCGCGTCACTCCGGAGGCGGCCTCCGGGGCCGGCCCGGAGATGCGCGTGCAGACCTCCAGCATGGAGTTGTCGAGGAAGTGCTGCGTAATTAGCGCGTCGTCCTGGCGACTCAGGAACAGCAGCTGAGCCGTGTCCCAGCCCTCGCGCTTGGTCAGCAGATCCTTGACGTCGAAGCTCCACGGCAGCCACTGCCCGTGCTGCACGTTCTCCTCGGAGAAGCCTGACTCGGGCACCTGGATCGAGTTGTCGGGGCCCGCCTCGGGGTCGGTCGCCTGGCTGATGAAGAACGACGCGAAGATGTCGTTGTGCTCGGCGCCGTCCGGCTGCTCCTCGGTGACGATGCCGGCGTTGTACGTCAGCGTCGCCTTCTCGATATCGCCCGGCTCGTAGAGCTCGAGACCGTCGGTCTGGTAGAGCTCCCAGACACAGCCGACGCAGCGGCCCAGGTACGCGAACCAGGAGCCCTGGAACGCCGCCTGCTCGTCCTCGAGGATAACCTGATCGATGGTGATGGGGTTCTGATCTTGGTCGACCACGTTCGAGTTGAGCGACCAACCGACGTTGGGGCCCTGCTCGAAGTCGCCGTTGGCCAACACGTCATGGCACTCGAACTGACCGGGGTCGAGCGTCGGCTCGGGCGTCGGCAGCGCCGTGGCGCCTTCCGGAGTCTCCTCCTGGATCACGGCCTCGGCACTCGCGACGGAAGGGTCGTCCGGCCGGATGTTGTCGAGCCACATGTCGACGCGATAGGTCCCAAGCGGCAACGGGATGCGATCGCCCGTGTCGGGGTTGTTGGCCTGGATGCAGTTGCCCGCCCAGCCCGAAGGCACATCGGCGCTGAACACGGGGTTCAGGTCCGTGTTGTCGGGGTTGATCGCCTCGTCATCGACGTGCCATAGGTAGCGCATCGGCGTCCCGACCTCGACGTCCGTCCAGGTCATCTTGAAGCACATGAGCATCTGACCGTACTCGAACGCCGTGCCCTCCGCGAGCAGATCGCCGGTGCTTGAATCGAGCGCCAGACCGAAGGCGCCCGAGACAGCCGACGGCTCAGGAGTCTTGATGGGCTCGAGGTCGTCGCGCTCCGCGGACCGGAAGGTGAGCGGCAGGAATATGGCAATCTCGCCACCGGGCCCCGCCGTAGCTGTCGCGGTCGGCGGCGTGGTCTGCTCCACACGCTCGAGCAACACGTCGTCGACCAGCACGCCGTTCTTGGTGCCGTCGGGCTCCTCGTCCTCGTAGACGAAGAAGAAGGTGAGGTCGGTCAAGCTGCCCGTGTCTTCAAAGAGCCACGGCTCGTTGAGCTGCAGCCAGCCCGTCTCCTGTCCGGGGTCACTGCCGATCTGGGTCGAGAAGCACGACGCAGTATCCTCGCCGGCCTTCCTCACGCACACTTTGAACGCGTCATCAGCGGGGATGTGTCGCTTCAGGCGCAACTGCACCTGCAGCCCGCCCGCGTGGCTGCTCGTATCGATGCCCGGATACAACAAGTAGGTCTTGATGTAGTTGTCGTAGGGCGTCCAGCAGGTCTTGTTGATGCCCTCCGTGCCGCCGCCGAGGCTCCAGGCCGAAGCGTCGCTCTCGTACGCCTCGCACGTGACACGCCCCCAGGAGTAGGTGTCGAGCTGGTCGTCGTTCTCGTCGAGCGAGACGACCTCCCAACCCTCTGGTGGCCACATCTCATCCTCGAAGTCCTCGAGCGTGATCAGCTCGGTGTCCTGAGCCGGATGAGCCGGCACATCGGCTCTCGTGACCGTGGCGGCGTCCATCGCGGACAAGACCGCAGGCGGCAACGAGATCGTCTCGGCGTGGCGGGACGCCTGAATCGTCCCGGCCGGCGAGTCGGCCGAGACGCTGCTCAGTACTGCGAGCGACAGTAGGATCGCCGCCAGAGCCAGCGCCAGGACCCCCCGGCGCGAACCAAGCGTAGGCATAGGATCTCCTCCATCTAAAAGGACCGGCCAAGGCGGCAGGTACGCCCATACCGGCCCAACTTGGGCTGTCGGAAGCGGTGAGAGTTTACCACACACATGCGGAACGAGCCAGGACTAAGCCCCTCCGCCGGTGCGGGCTAGTCGAGGGTGCGGGCTAGTCGAGGGTGCGTGCTATTTGAAGGAGGACGGCAAGTAGATCAACGTTCCCTGCGCACCGGGCGTGACACTCGCGGGCGTGGGCACGGACGTGCCGGGCGTTGGCGTGGCCTCTGTCGGCTCCCCTGGCGTACCCGTGCCCGGCGTCCCGCCCGTCGAGGCGGCCGTGCGGGTCGCCACGGCGCTGGCGCTCGGGTCGGGCGTCGCCGTGTTAGCTGTGCCGGTTGGCGAGGCGCCGGGCGTTCCGCTCGTGGGCGGAGTGGTGGAAGCGGTGCCGGTCGGCTGGGTGGTGCCGGTCGGCGGACCAGAGCCCGTGGCCGATGGCGTCACGCTCGGCATCGTGGTGCCCGTCGCCTGCTGCGTGCCGCTTGCCGTGGCACTGGCGCTCCCCGTGGACGTGTTGGTGGGGATGGGAGTCAGCGTGGCGGTGTTCGTGGGCGGCGCCGTATTGCTCGGGGTGCGGCTGGGGGTCGCCGTGGGTGTGTGGCTGGCCGTCGACGTGACGCTCGGGGTGGGCGTGGTGCTGGCCGTCGGCGCAGTGCTCGGGGTAAGCGTGGCCGTCTTGGTGGACGTTGCAGACGACGTCGGCGTGGGGCTCGGCGACGCGGACGGGGTCGCCGTGGCGCTGGTCGCCGTCGCCGTCGCGGTGACGAACGGGCCAGACACGCCCTCGATCACCACGTTGTCGATGAAGATCCCGGTGTTGTGCCCGGTGGGCTGCCTGTCGCGGTAGTTGAACCACACGAACGCTGCCTCAAGCCCGCCTGCGTAAGGAAACTCGAGCGGGGTGTTGAAGCCCGTCCAACCGGACTGCGTCACGCCGGCGCCGAAGCACGTGAACGACTCGGGCGCGCCGTCCCTGTTCGTGGCGCAGATGATGAAGTCGTTCTCGGTCTGCTGGTCGATCTTCAGGCGCAGGTTGACCTCCAGGCCGCCACCGAACGACCGCGTGTCAAACGGGCCGTAGAGCAAGAAGCTGTCGATGGTCTCCGTGAACACGCTGCCGCAGGGCAGCAGCGAGCCTTTGGTGCCGCCGCCGATCGCCCACGAGGCGGCGGCCCCGCCGATGCCTGGCTCGACGTCGCAGATCTCGCGCGACCAGACATACCTGTTGGGCACCCCGCCCGCCGCGCCATCGGTGACGCTCCATAGCGTCGGGGGGAACGAGCCCTCGAAGTCCTGCGTCTCAATGGGCGTGGCCGCTAGTCGGGACGGGGACGCGCCCTCTGCTGCCACGACGCCCGCCCCTAGGCTTGCTAGGCACGGCGCCCCCAGGGTCACGGTCAGCGCCGCCACCAGAAGGCGCGACCGGCGTCGACGGCCCCTCCGGACCGTTGCGTCTGCCATGTATCCGTTGGCGTGGCCCACGGCCCTGCTAGCGCTTCGTGTCATCGCCTCCTCCTCGCGTCACCCGACCGCAGCCCCAACAGCTATGACGCGCCAGGGGCGGTCGTGGAAGCTGCCTCCGCAGCGAGTCGTGCGGCCGCAGCGCGAGCCGGCGGCACCACCTTCTTGGATGCCGGCCCTACGGCAGGATGAGCTGCCGGATCACCTCGCGTCGGTATTGGCGATCCAGGGGCGTCCCCTCGGCTTCGCCTCCGGCCAGCACCAGCACGCGGCCGTCGGCCACGACCATCCCCGCGCCGCTGTACGGGGTGAACCCGGCCAGCGGGACATCAGACTCCCATTCGGCGTGAGGGTCGGTCAGACGCAGCACCAGCGTCCCGTCGTCCAGCTTGTGATCCCACCCGCCGCCGACGACGTGTATGTTGCGCACGGACGTGGCCGCCGCCGACAGCCCAGCGCGCCCCTCGGGCAGTGGCGTCTCACCGACGTCCCAGCGCGCGGTCTCGCGGAAGGGCCGGAAGACCCAGTGGCTCGTCTGCAGCTCGCCCGTCTCGTCACGCCCGCCGAGAAGGCGAATGCTGCGGCCCTCCGTGACCGCGGCCAGGTCGCTGCGCGGCAGGGGCAGCTCCCCATCGCGGGTCCACGCGTCTTCCTTTGGCTCATAACGCCACACGTGGTCGCTAGCGGAGCGCGGATCGTCGCTCTCCCGCCCTCCGAAGAGGTAGACCTCACCTGCCATCTCCGCCAGCGCGTAGCCGCAGCGCGCCTCAGGCAGCGGCGCACCGCTCCGCCAGCTGTCCGTCGCCGGGTCGTAGATCTCCACCTCCGCCGTCGCCCGACCGTCGGCGACGCAGCCACCAGGAACCACGAACTCGCCCCGCACCTCGGCCGCCTGCGCATCGCGGACCGCGGTCGGCTTGCCCGCCTTCTGCTCCCAGCGGTAGCCGTCGAGCGAGTAGCGGATCGTGTCGCTGAGCAGCCCGGACGCGTCCACGCCGCCTATGACGTAGACGCTGCCGTCGCTGTCGTCCGCCACCATCGCGATGCCGGTCCGCGCCGTCGGCAGGTTCACACCGGCCTCCCAGCCCGGTGCGACCATGTCGGACGGCGTCGGCGGGGCGCCGGCCGCGCCCTGCTCGTCGCCCGGCGCCAAGGCGACGTAGGTCACGGACAGCAGCGCAAGGACGGCCGCAACCACCGTGACGACAAGCCACCGGACCAGCCGCATCGTACTGCGCCGGGACCGCTCGAGCTCCTCGGCAAGGTGCCTGGCGGCTTCGCGCTCCAGCCCGTCGACACCGGTCTCCGGGGTCTCGACGGTGACTAGCCCTAGCTCGAGCGCGCGTCGAGTCGCCTCCGTGCGGTTGCCGGTCCCGAGTTTCGCGTTGACGTTGGTCAGGTGCTTCTTGACCGTCGCCTCCGAGATGCCTCGCTCGCGCGCGATCTCGCGATTCGTCGCTCCGGTCGCCACGAGCCGCATGACCGCCAGCTCCGTCTCGCTGAGAGGCAGGTGCCCGGGTCTTTCGCGGCCGTCTGACGCTTCGGGCGTGTCTGACATCGCGGCGGATTATAGCACGCTGCCGGTCGCGCCCTCCCGGCTGTCGGTCCGGCGCTCGGCCAGCTGCCATCCGGTAGGCCGGAGCCCTATCGCGCGCTCCGCTTGGCCGCCGGCAGGTACGCCGGGCGAGGGGCGAACGACGCGTCGGTCAGGGCCCACGTGTCCGCCAGCACCTCAATCGACCTGCCAGAGCTTACGCCGCCGAACGTCAGCAGGCGCCCGCGCTCAGAGTCCCACACCGCGCTGTGGCCGGCGCGGCCCTCCGGCGCGGTCGTGGTCGACAGCTCGCGCCACAGCGGCGCGCCTGGATCGGAGTAGTCCAGCAGCCAAGCGTCGGGCGCATTGCCGTCGCCGCCGTAGCCGCCGAACAGGAGGGCGGTGCCGCTGGCCGGGTCCATGGAAAGCGTGGCGCCCATTCG
>JBJYWW010000034.1:0-8653 GCA_046259645.1 Anaerolineae bacterium | reverse complement strand
TGCCCGCTCGACGGCGTCGATCAGCGCATCGAGGTCATCCATGGCCTGCGCGGTCACGGCCGCGTCTTGTATCCGCTCGAGGTCGCTTGGCTGGTTCATGTGGCTACCGGGGCGAAGTCAGGGTGCCGCGTCGGGCGCGGGAGTCGGCGTGACCAGGACGGCATGGAACTCCCGCTGGTTGTCTATCTGGAATACCGCCAAGCCGTAGATGTCGTCGCGATGGACAGGGCCCCAAATCCGCGAGTCCGGGGCGGAACGGTCGTCGGCTAGGACGAAGTACATGTCGGGGCCCAGCTCGACGGGCGGCTGGTCAGGGCCCTCACCGTGTGGCGCGTACCCTGGATCGCGCGGCTGACCGTCGACGATCACTTGGCCATCCTTGACCTCAATCGTCTCGCCCGGCACGGCGACGACTCGGCGCAAGGCCCACTTGCCGTCGTAGCCGACGGTCACGACGTTCCCGACGGACGGCTCGTCGGTCCAGTAGGCCATGTTGTTGACCAGGATCGTCCAGCCCGGGCGCAGCAGGGGCGCCATGCTGTCGTCGGGGATGCCCGACACCTGCACGGCGACTCGGCTCGCGTAGCCTAGGAGCGCGAACGTCCCGCACCCGAACGCGAGCAGGAGGACCGGCAGACAGCAGCCGAAGTAGCGCCGGGCGGCGGGGCTCACCGACGACCTAGCGCACGTTGCGGCGCAGAGCCGGCATGTACAATGGCTCGCCGATAGGGATCATGCCGATGGTCAAGACGATCGGCTCGATGGTGATCTCCTGCGGCAGGCTGACGAACTTCTGGTAGCCCTCCGCCTCGGCCTGGACTATGTACCGCCCGGGAGGCGGGTAGAAGGCATACCAGCCCGCCTCGCCGGTAGTCTGCGGGTTGGTCTGCCCGTAGTGCTCGGCGGCGCGCCATAGGAAGTAGTCGTTGCCGTTGGCGTCGTACTGGAAGAGCGTGACCACGGCATCACGGATTCGAGCCAGATGGCCCTGGTTGATGTCGTACGTGAAGCCCTCGTACTCGATGCTCAAGTTGCCGAGATCCCAGGCGCGGACCGACCCGTCGCACACGGTCTCCACGGCCAGCGGCCCGCCTTGGCCCAGCTCGAAGGAGACGTGATACAGGTCGTCGTCGCCCTTGGCCAGCGGGTACCGCGTGTCGAGGTACTCGACGGTGGCCTGCGGCTCGGAGCCGGACGCGCACACCAGGTTCGAGCTGAACGTGAGGGGCGCGCCCGGGTGCGCCCGAACCGTCCAGCCGTTGCGGTCGCTGAGCGTCAGGCAGCCGTTCTCGTCGAGGTGGTTGTACGGCACCACGAAGTGCGTGCCGTGCAAGTCGTAGCTGATGGACGTGTTGGTGGGATCGACGCGCGCGTCGGGGTCGATCAGGAACTCGAGCGGGTTCGACACACCGCTCGCTTCCGCCCCCTCCACGGCCTGGACCTGGACCACGTGCGAGCCGACGGCCATCTCGGGCGGCGTGAACTTGAACTCAGCCACGCCCTCCTGCCCGGCACCAGTGACGGTCCGGCCGATCTCGGTCTGGTTGTCGTAGATCACCACCTCCATGTTGGGCGGTGCGAGGCCCATGATCTCCGGCCGCGAGTCGAGGAGCAGGCCGCAGCGCGGACCCTCGATCACGGGCACCGGCAGCTGGCCCTCGTAGGGCAGGTAGTCGACGTTGTCGCTGACGAGGTCGCCGTCGCCGTCGTTCGCTCCCAGGCCGCAGGCGTCCTCGAGGTCGGACGAGTCGGCGGGCCCGGTCGACCCGCTCCACTCGTTGCCCTCGGCGTTCACGCACACGGTGTCGTCGGCGTTGAACACGCCGTAAGTCCTGTTGAAGGAGAACCTGTTGTGCGGTCCGAGCGTCGGGCGCGAGTGGATGTCGGTGCGAACGGCGGTGTCGTTGTCGCGGAATATCGAGAAGCTGACCGTCGGCGTGGCGCCCTGCGTGACGAACAGGGCGATCGAGCCGTCGCTGTCGATGGAGTCGAACAAGTCGCCTCGGAAGCTGGGCGAAGCCTCCTCGCCGTAGACGGTGGCTCCGTGCTTGCCGCTGGCGCGGATCGTCGTGTTGCTGATGCGCGGCGAGCTGCGCCGGATGTAGAGGGCGCCCGTGGAGCTGCTGCCCCCGTACTCGATGACCGCGTGGTCGATGAACGATCCGGCGCCCGTGTCGGGGTCGAAGTCGACGGACGAGTCCTCGAACTTGATCTCGGGCCACTGGCCGGGCTTCGGCGCGCCCTGGTCGGCGGTGAACAGCACCTTGTTGGACGACTCGCCCTCCACGCGGAGCGTGCCGCGGACGCGAATCACGGCGGCCGTGCCGTGGGCCAGCGTCGCTCCCGGCAGGATCGTGAGCGAACCGCCTTCCTCGACCTCGATGCCGGTCGAGTACACGTGGTACGGCCACTGGCGCGGCCCCAGGCTCGGCCATTCCACGTCGCGGCTGACGGTGCCTCGCACCAGCACGCCGTTGACGCCGTTGTACCCGAAGCGGTTGCCGGCGAACCTCGGGCTGGCGTCGGCGTCCATGCGGACCGCCTCGACGTTGCTCTGGAACACGGTGTCTTCGATGACCGCGTCGCTGGGCCCGTAGATGCGCAGCGCGGACGGAGGATCCGCGTCCAGCTGCGTCACCTCGCGCAGCACGGAGTGCCTGATAGTGGGTGACGCCCCATCGCGGATCTCCATGCCGACCCCGCGGCTCTCGGTGAACAGGCAATCGTTCACCAGCGCGTCGTCGGTGGCGATCTCGAGGAGCGCTTTGCGTCGCGCCCCACCGCCGCGCAGGTCGGCGTGGGCGATCTCCGACGGCCCGCTGCCGGCCAGGAGTATCAACGTGCCCCACTCCTGGGAAGGGTCGGTGGCCTCGATGTTGATGCGCTGGCCCTCGGCGCCGATCGCCCGGAGGGCGCCGGACACCTCGAAGCTCACGAAGGGGGCCACCTGCACCGTGACGCTGGGCTCGATCGTGAGCGTGACTCCAGCCGGAACCACGACGTCGCTCGTCACGACGTATGGGCTGCCAGCCAGGGTCCAGGTCGTCCCCGGGGCGATCTCGCCCCCGACCTCCGTGGCGACGCGATCGGGCGCCGCGACGGAGTGAGCCACGACCTGGGGCAGGGAGAACAGGCCGACGGCAACCAGAATAGTCGCCGCGGCCACCAACGATGCGGTGCGCGCGGTGCGGTAGATCACGGTATCCCCCCGAGAGTGCCGATGCGGGCGGACAAGCCCGCGAGGTGGTGCGCCATTGTAGCCCCGCGCCATCGGGCTCGCCAGGCGGCCACGGCCGCATCGGTCGTATAATAGGCGCGCTGTCGCACAGCGGGATCTCGCACCGAGAATCGCGGGCCCAGGTGGGCCGCGGCCAAGGAGGGCACTGTGAACACGCGACCGAACCCTGGCTTTGGGACCATGACAGCCCCCGGCGGTCACGCGCTCGTGGCGCGTGATCTCGTCGCGCGGCTAGCCCTTCCGCTGGCTCTCGCGGCGCTGGTGGCGGCCGGCGTCTCCGGATGCCGTGGCCGGCACGACTCAGAAGGCGACGCCCAGCACGACGTGCCGGAGGAAGCCGTTGTCGCGATCACGGGGCGCTGTGCGGAGCCGCTCCTGATCGGGAATGCCACGGACGAGTCGGAGATCGCCTCGGGCATCGCCGGCGCGACCGACGCCGACCGGGGCTCCTGGGGGCCCGTTACGATCGAGTCGTCCGAGCCGTGCTTCAGGATGCACGCTCAGAGCGTGGACGCCACCGGGGTGTTCACCGACACGGCGTTCGTGTTCGAGTCGGCGGTCGACATCGAGCCCGAGCACCTGGCCCAGCTGCTGCGGTCACAGCCACCGACGGGCCTGGAGATCGAAAGCCAGACTGCCGAAGGGTCGCTCGAGTACTCCTACCTAGTGAGCCCGGTCGTGGAGCTGGATGAGGGCCAGCTGTACCGTTTCACGCTGAGCGACGTGCCGACGTACGGGCGGGCAGGCGAAGCGAGCGCGGGCTCGAACGGCTCTGCCGCCGACGACGGCGAGACGGAATCGGCACAGGGCGGGGACGCCGGGTATGAGGCCGGCGCCGTGTCCGGCGAGGCAACGACGCTCGCCGAGTGGGGCTTCCAGACGCGCGAGCAGCTGCGTGTCGTGCAGACGCTGCCGGGCAACGCCACTCTCGACGTACCTCTCGACGCTGGCATTGAGCTGACCTTCAGCCACGCCGACGTCGGTGGCGTGGAGGAGCGCTTCTCGATTGAGCCGCACGTGGACGGTGCGTTCGAGCCCCACCGGCGCACCGTGGTCTTCGTGCCGGAGGGTCTGGAGCCGCGCACGCTCTACACGGTGCGCTTGGCGCCAGGCGTCAGCGTCGGCTCGGGACTCGAGATGACCAAGCCGTACGAGTTCCGCTTCGAGACCGGCGATGACGAGCGCGAGGCGCTATCCGGCGGCGAGGTGCAGCGAGCCGCGTTCACCCGACTCATGTGGGAGCAGCCGACCGGCCAGCCGCCCGTGATGTCCCTGCTCTCGTTCGGTCCCCCGGACGAGCTGGCCGGCGAGGACGCTGAGCTGCGGGCTCTGCGCTACCCCAGCCTGGACGTCTTGCTGGCGGACCTCGAGGAGCGCGCCGCGATCCCGGACTGGGCGCGGTATTCCAGCACCGACTACGTGGTGGACGCGTCGGAGCTCGAGCCGGTGGCCGAGGCCGACGTGACTCTGGAGCCGCTCGGCGAGTTCGGCGAGCTCCTGATCCGCTTCCCCGCGGCACTGGACGAGGGCGCCTACCTCATCGAGCTGACGATCGATGGCGAGACCAGCCAGGCATGGCTGCAGGTGACGGACGTCGCCACGTACGTCGCGCTGACGGCGTCGGACATGATCGTCTGGGTCAACGATGCCGCCACAGGCGACGAGCTGCCGGGCGCCGAGGTGGTCACTTGGCCGGCCACCGGCGACGCGCCGCCGGACGTGGACGCAGCGGACGCGACTGGCGCCGGGACGACAGCCGGCGACTCCGGCTCGGCGGCCGTGGCGCCGCTGACCACCGACGGCGACGGGATCGCGTTCGCCGCCAGCCCGCCCGAGCTGCTGCGGCGCGAGACGCACCCCTGGGGGGACTCCACCTATCCGCAACATGGCCTCACGGTCACAGCGCCCGACGGGCGCAGTGCGCTGGTGCCGTTGTCCAACATCTTCCGCGGGCTGAGCGCTCCCGGATACCGCGAGTTCTACGCCCCGGGGCACCCGCTCTACTGGGCCTACCTGTACCTTGATCGCGGCCTGTACAGGCAGTCCGACACGATCAGGTTCTGGGGCGTCGCCCGGCCGAGGGACGAGTCGGAGCCTTTGTCGGCAGTAACCGTGGAGCTCACGGGCAACGACTACCTGACGTCACGGTACGAGCAAGCCGTGGTGGCCCGGACGGAAGTGCCCGTCAGCGTGTCCGGCACCTTCATCGGCGAGCTTCCGTACTCTGGCGCCACACCGGGCTACTACACATTGCGCTCGAGTGTCGATGGCGACGTGCTGTCGCAGTCCACCGTCGAGATCGGCGACATCGTCAAGCCGGCCTACCAGCTCACGATGTCGCCCGAGGTGGAGGCCGTCTTCCTCGGTGACACCATCACGATGGCGGTCCAGGCATCGTTCTTCGAGGGTAGCCACGTTCCCGGCATGGAGCTCCTCGTCGAGACGGATGCCGGCGCGCTACCCGCGGTAACGGACGACAGCGGTCGCGCGGTGGTGGCCTACACCGCGTCGACGGATCCGAGCCGCTCGTCCGGCTACGGGCAGTCCTGGGCGGCGGTCCGACCAGCTCGGCCCGAGGAGGGCGAGATCACTGCCAGCGCGTCGACGCTCGTGTTCCCGGCCGAGTTGGCGCTGGACCTCACTAGCGACGTCGAGGGTGGGATCGGGCGGATCACCGGAACGGTGCGCCTGGTCGACTTGTCCGCTCCCGGTGCCGTCGAGCCGCAGGACTACCTCGGGGCGCCGGTGGCGGGACGCCAAGTGACTGCAGCGATCACTGAGGTGCACTACGAGCGCGTCGAGACCGGCGAGTTCTACGACTTCGTCGACAAGGTTGTCCGCAAGAGCTACCTCTACGAGACGGTCGAGGAGCCCGGTGGCGAGATCCGGGCGGTCTCCGACGAGTCCGGCGCGTTCGAGCTCCTGGTGCCGCTGGCTAGCGACATCTCCTACACGGTCGATCTGAGCGTCGCGGACGACGGTGGCCGCGGAACCGAGCGAACCGTGTACCTGTCTGCCGGACCGGGCGGCATCCCAAGCTGGGAGACGAGTTGGGTGACCGAGCACCAGGATCCCTACGCGGAGGGTGACACGGTCGAGCTGACCCTCGAGCGTGGCGGCGAACCGATGCCGGACGGCGACCGGTACCTGTTCCTGCGTGCACGCAGCGGCATCCGCGACTACGAGGTGTCGACCACCCCGGTCATCAGCTTCGTGTTCGGTCCAGACGACGTGCCCAACACCCACATCCTAGGCGTGTCGTTCAACGGAGCAACGTTCAGCGAGGCGCCGTGGAGCTACAACGCCCGACTGGATCCGGCGACGCGCGAGCTGGCGATCGAGGTGACGACCGACCGCGAGCGCTACGCGCCGGGCGATGAGGTCAGTGTGGCGGTCAGCACACATGGTCCCGACGGCGAGCCGGTGTCGGCCGAGGTGCTGCTCAGCGGAATCGACGCGGCCATCCGGCAGATGCAGGCCGACGAGCCGGGGACGCGATTCCTGGACGACCTCTACGCATCCGTGGCGCCGGGCGTCGTCCGCACGTACTCCTCGCACTACTACCCGATCGGACAACCTGGGGCGGAGTACGGTGGCGGTGGCGACGGAGCGCGCGGTTGGTTCGAGGACGTCGCGCTGTTCGAGTCGGTTACCACCGACGCGTCCGGGCGCGCCGAAACCAGCTTCGTCGTGCCTGACAACCTGACCTCGTGGGTGATCAGCGCCCTCGGGCTCGACGAGGTCATGCAGGCCGGCTACGGAGTGGGCGAGGCGCCGGTCGGCTTGCCGCTGTTCGTGGACTTGACGGCCAACGACACGTATCTGGCGAGCGACGAGCCAGTCCTGCGCCTGCGTGCCTACGGGGAGGCGCTGGACGCCGACGACGAGGTGTCCTTCGAGCTCTACTCGGAGACGCTGATGGACGAGCCGCTCGCGGTGAGCGGCCCGGCCAACACCGGTGTTGAGATCCCGCTCTCGACCGAGATCGGCGGCGAGCACGTCATAGCCGCGCTCGCAACCAACGGCGAGCTCGAGGACGTTCTCGAGCGCACGATCACGGTGCTGCCGTCGAGGCTGGCGTCGGCCGCGAGCTCGTCGGCCATCGTCGGTGTCGGTGAGCAGTATGAGCCGCGGCCGGCCGGCTCGCGCGTGAGCCTGACCGTCAGCGACGCCAATCGCGGTCGGTACCTGCCCGAGCTGGCGCTGCTCGCGACGTCGCAAGGCGATCGGCTCGATCAGATGGTCGCGCGCCTCACTGCCGCCGAGCTCCAGCGCGACCAATTCCCTGCGGTCGGAAGCGGCGACGAGCAGGCGACGGCGGCCGCGGTGGCGTCAGGTGGGCTGAGCGCCGTGACCGCCGGTTCGGCTGCGCCGCCTCTGCAGCCGTACCGCACCCCCGACCGCGGCCTCGCCCTGCTGCCGTACGGCGACGCGGACCTCCGCGTCAGCGCTCGAGTTGCCGCGGTCGCGCCCGCCGAAGCCGGGCGGCAAGGCCTGGTTGAGTACTTCACCCGGGTAGTCGACGACGACGGGGAGACGCTGGGGCGGGTGGCGGAAGCCCTGCACGGGCTGGCGGCGCTGGGCGAGCCGGTGCTGCCGTCGGTGGTCTCCTTGCTTGACGCCGAAGGGCTGGAGCCACGGGACGCGCTGCTGCTGGGGATAGCCGCGGCCGACCTCGGCGACTATGACTCTGCGCAGCGGGTCTACACGGAGCTGCTCGCGGGGCACGGCCAGCGTCGGGGGGCAACGATGCGCCTGAACGTGGACGGCGATCGCGACGAGGTCGCCGAGGCCACCGCGCTGGCCGCGGTTCTCGGGGCGGCGCTGGGCGATGACGCGGCGCCGCGCCTTCACGACTACTCCGCTATCGCGTCCACTACGGACTACGTGCCGGACCTGGACAACGTCGACTACCTGGCCCGTGCGCTGCCGCGGACCGCGTCGGCGCCGCTCGAGGTGGCATACACCCACCTGGGAGAGCGCAGCTCGAGCGACATCGGGGCGGACCAGAGCCTGACGCTCAGCCTCACGCCGACCGAGCTAGCGGAGCTCGCGCTGGAGGTGGTCGGAGGGCGCGCGGCGGTGGTGGCGACCGAGCTCGTACCGCTCGACGTCGATCAGCTGGACGTGGACCCGGCGATTGGCCTGTCTCGCTCCTACTCGGTGGAGGGCGAAGCGCAAGATGCTCAAGGCGCGCCCGGCGGCGGGGCGGAGGACGACACGCCGGGCACGAGCGCTATCGCCGCGAGTGACGCGGAGCCGTTGGTCATCGGGGCCGGCGACCTCGTCCGAGTGACCCTCGACTACGAGCTTGGCGAGGGGGCTGTCGAAGGCTGCTACCAGATCAGCGACCTTCTGCCGTCCGGACTCCGAGCGGTGTCTCGTCCGAGCGGCCCCTACGGCTACTACGACGAC
>JBJYWW010000033.1:0-5624 GCA_046259645.1 Anaerolineae bacterium | reverse complement strand
CGCCGGGTCGCGCCGCCTCGACGAAGGCAGTGCGTGCAGCCGGGAGGAGGAGTGGTCGTTGAGCAACACGACACGGCTGGCCGCCGCCGCCGCGATCGCGGCTGGGATGATCGCGGCAGCGGGATGCAGGGACGACCCGATGGCCGATCACCCGGGTCGGCCCCTCTACATGCAATACTGCGCGGTGTGCCATGGCGAGGACGGGCACACGGTCGATGACATGCCCTCCACACCGCACCTCAACAACCAGGGGTTGCTGACCGCGGTGGACGATGAATTCCTGTATGCTAGCATCGCCCGGGGGCGGCCCGGTTTGAACGGTAGCGGCAAGGAGGGCACCAAGATGTCGGCGTTCGGCTCAGAGCACGGCGGGCCGATGGCGCCGGTCGAGATCCAGCTGGTGATCGGATTCATCCGCGGTTGGCAGACCGAGCCCGCGGCGGCGCTCGAGCCCGTGGCGGCCGGCGGCGACCCCGCGTCCGGCAAGGCGCTCTACGACGAGCAGTGCCTGGCGTGCCACATGGCCGACGGCTGGTCGCCCATCGCGCCAAGCCTCGCCGGCGAGGTGCTGCAGCAAGCCGCGAGTGACGAGCTCCTGCGTCACACGATCGCCACGGGGCGGCTGGGCACCGCAATGCCGGCCTTCGCGCTCGACGAGAGCGAGCTGGCAGACCTCGTGGCGTACCTACGGGAGCTGGGGGCGCGATCGGATGCGACCGGCCGTTAGGACCGAGCGGGGGACTGGGGGATGACTACGACGCGAGATACGGACGCGGACGAGATGGCTGGGCCCGTC
This sequence comes from Anaerolineae bacterium, assembly GCA_046259645.1. GTDB lineage: Bacteria > Chloroflexota > Anaerolineae > Epilineales > Epilineaceae > JBJYWW01. The sequence continues at coordinate 4,828 of JBJYWW010000033.1, read as the reverse complement.
ACGGGCGCGGAGGTCGGAGGCGCCGCCGAGCGAGTCGACAGCGCCTTCCGCCGCTCGGCGCTCTACGTTGCGCTGGCGGCCGCGTCGATCGCCACATTCGGCAGCCTCTACTTCAGCGAGGTGCGCGGTCTTGAGCCGTGCGCGCTGTGCTGGTACCAGCGCATCCTCATGTACCCGCTCGTCGCGATTATCTCGATCGGTCTGCTGCGGCGCGATCGCGGCGTTCCCGCCTACGTTCTGCCGCTCTCGGTGACCGGTATCGCGGTGGCGACCTACCACTACCTTGTCCAGGCGCGCGTCATCCACCACTCGATCGCGTGCGAGCGGGGCGTCCCCTGCTCGGGCCGCTACATCGACTGGTTCGGCTTCGTTACGATCCCGTTCCTCGCGCTGGTTGCGTTCGTGGTCATATCGCTGGCGACGTCGGCGGCGCGCTCCGGTGACTGGACGCTCGTCGGGCTACCCGGCCGGCCGTGGCGCGAGGTCGTGGCGACGATCGCCGCCTCGCTAGTGCTGATCGCCGTCCTGCACTTGCTGCTAGGCTAGGAAGAGCCGCCGCCGGCGCTCTAGGAGGCTCCACTTGGACACGCTTCACTCGCTGCTGCTCTACGCGCACTCTTTCGTGCGATGGGTCGTGCTCGTGTTCGGGCTCCTGGCCGTCGCGTACGGGCTGCGCGGCTCGTTCGGTTCCCGGCCGTGGGCCCCGGCCGATGCCCGGTACGGTCGCTGGTTCGCGACGTCGATGGACGTGCAGGCGCTGCTGGGCCTGGTCCTGTACTTCACTGCCGACTGGTTCAGGCATGCCTTCGACATGTCCGAGCCCGTCCCTACCAGATTCTTCGCCACCGAGCACGTCATCGTGATGTTGGTCGCCCTGGTGGTCGTGCACCTTGGCGTGGTGGTGATGCGGCGGACGGCCTCCGACGTCTGCAAGTTCAGGCGGTCGACCATCCTGTTCGGCCTGGCGCTGCTGGCGATCTTGGCCGCGACACCGTGGCCGTGGACGGAGTACGGGCGCGAGCTGATCCGCCTGCCCGGCTTGGGCTAGCGGGGCGCCGGGGACCTGGCGCGGCCCCCGACCCGAGACCCGAGGACGCTGCCGATGAATGAGCTAGACGACCTGCTGGGCACAGGACATGGCGGCTTGGAGTCGCTCGGGCTGCCGGCCCTGGGGCATTTTGCCATAGCGATGGCGGTGGTGCTGCTCGCGGCCCTGCTGGTCCACTTCATCACCGACCGAGTGCTGATGCGGCTCGCCTCGCGCACCAGCCTCGCGCTGGACGACGAGCTGCTGAGCATCGCTCACCGGCCGCTGACCGCCACGGTCTTGCTACTGGGCACGGTGCGGGCGACCGAGCTGCTCGACGTCGCGCCTGCGCTCGTCACGGTGACGCAGCGCTGTCTCTACACCGCCTTGTCGATCGTGTTGGCGCGCGCCGTGGCGCTGCTTCTCCAGCTGTTCATCGAGGACTACGTCGACCAGGTCGCCGACGTCACGGGGCTGCGGTCCGAGATGGCGCCGTTCCTCCGCAACGTGGTCAACATCGCGGTACTGGCCGTGTGGGCCGCGTCAGTGCTGTCGATCTGGGGCATGTCGGTCGCCCCCATCGTGGCGTCGGCGGGAGTCGCCGGCTTGGCGGTGTCACTGGCGGCCAAGGACGCGCTGGCCAACATCTTCGGCGGTATCAGCATCTTCCTCGAGGGCACATACGCCGTCGGCGACTACCTCGAACTGCCCGACGTGCGGGACATCGGCCGCGGCGAGGTGGTCGCCATCGGCCTCCGGTCGACACGGCTGGCGACGCGCGATGGCATCGTCGTCACGATCCCGAACGCGCTGATGGCCAACTCGGCGATAGTGAACCAGTCGGCTCAGGCCCAATACCGGGCCCGGATAGGGTTCGGTGTGGCTTACGGCACGGATCTCGAGCGCGTCGAGGAGATCGTGCTGCGACTCGCCAACGCCCACCCGCTGGTGCTGCCGTCGCCCGACCCGCGCCTGCGCCTGCGCGGGCTGGCGGACTCGGCCGTCCAGTACGAGCTCCTGTGCTGGTGCGCGGACCCGGCCCAGCGCGGCTTGCTGATGCACGACCTCTACACCCAGATCCACGACGATTTCGCGGCTGCGCGCATTGAGATACCTTTTCCGCAGCTCGACGTCAGGTTCCCGGGCGCCGAGGAGTGAGGAGCCGAACGTGATCGTCGCCGGCCTGCAGATCGACATCGCGTGGGAGCACCCGGCCGAGAACTACCGCCGGGCGGCCGTGCTCGCGGCCCGCGCGGTGGCGGGAGGAGCGCGACTGGTGGCGCTGCCCGAGATGTTCGCCACCGGCTTCTCAATGTCGGCCGAGCGGATGAGCGCCCACGCCGACGAGACGCGCGGCTTCATGTCGGAGCTGGCAAGCCGCACGGGCGTCTGGGTCATCGGCGGCTACGCGGAGCCCGGCGACCCCCTGCCGCGCAACGCCTGCGCCCTGTTCGATCCGGACGGGCGGGAGCGCCTGCGCTACCACAAGATCCACCCGTTCTCGTACTCCGGTGAGGACGAGCGCTACGCCGCCGGCTCGGCACTGCCCACCGCGGACGTCGACGGTGTGCGCGTAACCGCCCAGATCTGCTATGACCTGCGCTTCCCGGAGCCGTTCCGCGCGGCCGCCGCCGATACCGACCTCTTCGTCGTCATCGCCAACTGGCCGACGCAGCGCCGCGCCGCGTGGCGCACGCTCCTCGCTGCGCGGGCCAACGACGCGCAGGCGTACGTGCTCGGCGTCAACCGGGTCGGCGAGGGCGATGGGCTGTGCTACGCCGGCGACACCACGCTCGTGAGCCCCTTGGGCGACGAGCTGGCGCACATCGCCGAGCAGCCCGGTGTCGCCCTTGGCGCGGTGTCCACGGCCGAGGTGGCCGCAGTCCGCGACCGGCTGCCGTTCCTGGCCGATCGCCGCCCGGACGTGTACGCGGCACTGGACGCGGAGCGCTGCGCCACCTCGAAAGCGAGTCGCGACTAAGCCGGAGGCTCGTCCGTCACGCGGACAGGTCGACCTCCTGCCCCGCGCCCTGCTCCAGCGCCAGGTCGTACACCTTGCGCGCCACCGCCACGTCCTGGATCGCCAGGCCCTCGCTCTTGAACAGCGTGACGTCGTCGGGCGAGGTGCGGCCGGCCACGTCACCGGCCACGACCTGCCCCAAGTCCCCGACGATGTGGTCCCGCGTGATCTCGCCTGCCTCTAGCGGGATCATCAGATCGCCGGCCTCCGCCCACGCTGCCGATTCCAGGTCCACGACGACTCGCGAGCGCCGCACCGTCTCGGTGTCCAGCTCGCGCATGTGCGGGGCGTGCGAGCCGATGCCGTTGATGTGAGCTCCCGGCGACAGCCACGCGCCCGAGAACACCGGCTCGGCGGCGCTCGACGCCGTGCAGACGATGTCAACGCCCTCGACTGCCTCGCGCGGCTCGGCGGCCACTCTCACCGGCACGCCCAGCAGCTCGGACATCTCCGTCGCGAAGTGCGCCGCCTGGTCCGGGATGATGTCATATACCAGCGCGCTCTGGAGCGGCCGCACCTCGGCCACCGCCTGCAGCTGCGTCTTGGCCTGCACGCCGCCGCCGAAGATGCTGGCAATCGTCGCGTCCTCCCGCGCCATGTGCTTCGTGGCGACACCGCTGACCGCCCCGGTGCGCATCGCCGTGATGTATCCACCGTCCATTATCGACACGACTTCGCCTGTCGTCGGGTCGTTGAGCAGGATGACCCCCAGCACGGTGGGCATGTCGTGCTGCGCGGGGTTGTCGGGGTAAACGGTCACGACCTTCACGCCGAGGGCATCCTGCCCACCGATCAGCGCCGGCATGAACAGCACTACGCCGTGGTGTTCGGGCACGCGGATCGTGGGGCGCTGGGGCATGTCGACGGTGCCCCGCGCCAACTCGCGAAACGCTCCCTCCACCGCGTCGATGGCGTCGGGCATCGTGAGCAGGGACTGGACGTCAGTGCGGGTGAGAAGCAGAGCCATGATTCCTCCGATCGGCGCCGAAGCGCTCGCCGTTTGTCAGGCGTACGTAGTCCGGCGCATGATGCCGAGCGGTCGCGGGCCTGTCAACGGCCCCGGCACGGCTGATCGTCGTCGGTACCGTTGATCTTCGCGGTCGTGGCCGATCCATCCCGCCGTGGCCGATCCTTCCGGCCACCGATCCTCGCCGGCACCGTCGATCCTTGCCGCCGCCGCCGGAACTCGTATCATGTTCGCTTCACAAAAGACCCGGCGCGACTGCGCCTTGCCGAGACCGTGGGGGAACATCGTGACAGATGCTCAGCCGAGCGCGGCGACCGACCTGACGCGCAACGAGAAGCTAATCGATTGGGTGACCGAGGCAGTCGAGCTCTGCCGCCCCGACGCCGTCTACTGGTGCGACGGCTCGAACGAGCAGTACCAGGAGATGCTCGACCTTATGGTCGACGGCGGGACGGCCCGGTGGCTCGACGCCGACCTGAGACCCAACAGCGTGCTGATCTTCTCCGACCCGGCGGACGTCGCCAGGGTCGAGGACCGGACCTTCATCTGCTCGGAGAGCGAAGGCGACGCCGGTCCGACCAACAACTGGGCGGCGCCGGCCGAGATGAAGGCCACGCTCCGCGGGCACTACGACGGCTGCATGCGCGGGCGCACGCTGTACGTCATCCCGTACAGCATGGGTCCGGTGGGCTCGCCGATCGCCCACATCGGGGTCGAGATCACTGACAGCCCATACGTGGTGGCGAACATGATGATCATGACGCGTGTCGGCAAGGACGTGCTCGACGCGCTCGGCGACGATGGCGAGTTCGTG
>JBJYWW010000032.1:0-5659 GCA_046259645.1 Anaerolineae bacterium | reverse complement strand
TTGCAGCATCGCCACGTCATTCGGCATGTCGCCGAAGGCCAACACCTCCCCGGGCGCCACCCCGAGCCGGCTCGCAAGCGTGGCCAGAGCCGCGGCCTTGGTCACTCCCGCACCCGACATCTCGAGCATCCGGTCGGTCGACCAGGTGGGCACGGCACTGTCCCCGACCGCCCGCACCACGACCTCGGCCAGGTCGGCCGCGTCAGCGGCAGGGTGCCGCGCCAGCAGCTTGCTGAGGGGCCGGGAGGCGATCTCCAGCACGTCGTCGACGATCACCTCGCCCGGCGAGCCCCTAGCGGACTTCCAGTGCCGCTCGCGGCCGAACGTCAGGCCCTGCTCGAACGCCATCGCGACGCCAGGCAGCTCGGCCCGCAGCGCATCGACGATCGCGCGCGCGGTCTGGGGAACGAGCGTCCGATGCTCGACGATCTCGCCGCGCCGCGGGTCGTAGGTGATGGCGCCGTTGGCGCAGATCACCGGGCCGTCCAGGCCGGTGTCGGCCACCGGCGGCGCGACCCACCGCGGCGGCCGACCGGTGACGAGAACGACGCGAGCGCCGTGGTCGCGCGCCAGGTCCAGTGCGCGGCGCGTGCGCTCCGAGATCGAGTAGTCCGGCCTCAGCAGCGTGCCGTCGAGATCGGTGGCCACGAGGCGGGGGCTGCGCCTGAGCGGGCCGGCGTTCGAAGGGCACGGCATTCTGTTATGATACGGTTGGGTCAGATCGTCGGCGACCCCGGTGGCATCGGGACCGCGCCAGGTAGCGCGCCAGGTAGCGCGCCAGGCATCGCGCCAGTCATCGCGCCAGGCATCGCGCCGGGCACCGTGCCCGCCATCGCGCCGGGCGTCAGCTCGGGGCGGCAGAGAGGATCGATGAGCATGACGACTCCGCGGCGGCAGTTGGCTCTGGCGGTATCGCTCGGCGCTCTCGCGCTCGTGCTAGCGTCGGCAGGCCGCGCATCTGCGCAGCCCGCTACGGGCTCGTACGTGGTGACCGCCACGTGGGTGGAGACGGCAACGGCGATCCCCGCCGGCGTGTGGGCCGACCCGACCGGCATCGAGCTGACCGGCGCCGGCGAGTTGTTCGTCGCCGACCGGCGGCTGCGCCGGATCGAGGTGCTCGACGCGAGCGGCGCCCCGCTGCGCGAGTTCGGTCGCGGCTCGGCGAAGACGGATCTCGTGAGCCCGGCGCACGTCGCCGTGGACACCGCCCGCGACCGAGTCTATGTCGCGGACCCCGGCGCGGCCCGCATCGCCGTGTACACCGTCGGCGGAGCCCCGGTCGACCTGTGGCCGGCGGCCGGATCGCCGTGCGGGGTGGCCGTCGCCAGCGACGGCAGCGTCGCCTACTCGGACAGCGGCGGCGACATGGTCCACGTTCTGGCCCCCGACGGCACGCCTCGCGCCAGCTGGGGCGGGACCGGCGACGGCCCCGGTCAGCTCTCGCTTCCGGCCGGGGTGCACGTGGCAGCCGACGACACCGTGTGGGTAGCGGATCGCGCCAACAGCCGCGTCTCGGGCTTTGCCCTCGACGGCTCGCCGTTGCAGCAGCTCAACCTCAACGCACCGCAGATGAGCGGAGCCGCCCCGCTCGACGTCGCGACCAACGGCGACGACCTGTGGGTCGCGACCGAGGCGGGCCTCGCGCGCCTGAGCATCGACGAAGGGGGGCGATCGATCCGCAGCTGGCTGGACGAGGCCCCCGCGACCGCCCTCACCGTGTCCGCCGGGCACGGCCTCTATGCGACGGTCACGCCCGTCGACGGCCTCCCAGGCGTGTGGCGCTACCACCCCGAGCAGGGCAGCGGAGAACCGATCGATCGTTGGGGCGGTCCCGTGACCGTGCCCGGGTTCTTCGACAACCTCGAGGCGCTGACGATCGGCGACGACGGGCTCGGGTACCTGCTCGACGTCCCCCCGCGGATCCAGCGCCTGACGTCAGCGGGACTCGTGTCCGCGCAGATCCTGGTCGCCGATCCGCAGGAGGTCGACGCGGACGCCGCCGGGGTAGTGTACGCGGCGGGCGGCGACCTTCTGAGCGCCTTCGCGCCGGACGGCTCGCCGCGATGGCAGGCGCGCGTGCGCTCGGCCGCACCCAACACCGACGTCGCCTTCGCCGGGGTCGGCTGGGACGAGGCCAACCAGACGGTGATCGTCCTCGATGCCGGGGGGAGGCGGCTGCACTACTTCGATGCGGCCGGCGAGCCCGTGAGCAGCGAGGCGCTGAAGAGCTCGGCGCCGGGCTCGCAGAGCTGGACCGACCTGGCGGTCGGACTGGACGGCGTGCGCTACGCTCTGGATGCCGGCAACCGCCAGGTGCGCGGCTGGACCGCCCTCGGCGAGCTCGTGCTGGAGATCGCGGTGCCGGCCGGCTCGACCCGCATGGACGTCGCGGCGGACGGCACCCTGTTCGTGCTCGACGCCGGCGGCTGGGCCCACAGGCTCGCGCGCGACGGCACTGTCCTGGCCGGCTGGGACGCAACGCGGCTAGAGCTGGGGCGAGGCAGCCACCCGGCGGACGTGGCGGTCGACCACGCCGGACGGGTGCTGGTCGTGGACACCGCGGCCGACGTGGTCACAGTCTACGAGTGGGACCCGCTCGCGCCCCGTCCCGAGCGTCCGGAGGTCGAGTCGGGATGCGAGGTCCTGCCCGACAAGACGGCGTCGCCGGCCGAGATCGCCCTCGGCGACGAGATAACGGTATCCCTCGTCGTGCGCGGCCAGTGCGCCGGCTCCCAGACCGCCGCCGACATCGGGCTGCTGGTCGATGTCTCCATGAACCGGTCGAGCTTCAAGGCCGCGCGCCGCGCTGTCGAGTCGGTCATCGACCTGATGGACCCGGCGTCCGACCTGCTGGCGATCCAGCCTGGAGTCGGCTCGCAGGGCCGCCTGTCGAGCGACCCGCAGTTCCTGCGGCGCGTTGCGCGCCGCATCGAGCCGGGGACGGACTTCAGCCTGAGCGGCGGCATCGAGGCGGCGGAGCGGGAGCTGTTCGGGGTGCGCGGTCGGTACGGCGTGAAGAAGGTGCTGATCGTGCTGTTCGGCAGCAGTCGCGACGAGGACACCGAGTACTGGGAGTGGTGGTACGCCCAATACGCGGCGGGACAGCTGAAGCGCCGCGGCGCGGAAATCTTCGCGGTGGCCCTGGGGAGCTCGACGGACGTGCGGCTGCTCTACGACATCGCGTCGAGCAGGTCGCACGTGTACCAGAGCCGAGGCAACTGGGAACTCGAGGCTGTCTACTCACGCGTCGTGAGCCAGATCAAGCCGACCAACGTGCTGACCGAGCTGGTCATCACCGACCAGATCCCCGCCAACATGGCGTACGTCGAGGGATCCAGCGTTCCTCCGGCGGCGCTGCAGGGGCGCACCCTGGTTTGGCGCCTCGCCGACGTGCCGCTGGCCGGCACGGGGGTGCGCTACCGGCTTCGCCCGCTGGAACCGGGGGAGTGGCCGACCAACGTCACGGCCGGCGGCGAGTACGTCGACGGGGACGGCAATCCGGGCACGCTCGTGTTCCCCGTGCCGACCGTGCGCGTGCTGGCACCCACGCCGATCGCCACGGCCACGTCGCCCCCGACCAACACGCCGACCTCGACGCCAACAGACGTTCCGACGGACATGCCGACGGAGGTGCCGACGCCGACACCGTCCGCGCGAGCGCTGTACGTTCCAATCGCGCTGCGCGAGCGCTGCGATCCGAAGTCGCGCCACGTGGACGTGGCGCTCGTCCTGGACGCGTCCACCAGCATGGATCAGCCAACGAGTGCGGGGCGGCGCAAGCTGGAGGCGGCCACCGAGGCAACCGGGCTGTTCCTCGACAGCCTGGACTTCGAGCAGGATCAAGCGGCGATCGTGTCGTTCAACGAGATCGCGAACGTCGGCCAGGAGCTGACGCGCGACCGCCGCGCGTTGGACGACGCGCTGGCGACGATCTCGACGGCGCCGCACACGCGCATCGACCTCGGCGTCATCACGGCCCACGCCGAGCTGGTGTCAGCGCGGCACGCGCCGGAGAACCAGCAGGCGATGATCGTGCTGTCCGACGGCTACGCCAATCCCGAGCCTGCCGAGCGCGCTGTCGAGGCGGCTGACCGCGCCAAGGACGCGGGAGTGATCGTGTTCACGATCGGCCTGGGCGACGAGATCGATGTCGACGCGTTGGCTCGCATGGCCAGCCGCCCGGAGTACTTCCTCCGGGCACCGGACGCCGAGGGATTGGCGGCGATCTACGCGGCGATCGCGGTCCGGATCCCTTGCGCGCCTGGAAGCTTCTGGGGCGGCCGGTAGCTCGCTGCTCGGAGATGTCGCCCGGAGCCGGCAGGTCGTGCGGCGGAGTCACGCCTCGCCGGGTGTTCGGGCAGTTGGAGACTGCGCCACTCACACGGTACTCTTAGCGCCGCGCGTTCCCACACGAGCGAGCACAGCCGCGGAGCACCGAGATGGCCCAGCCCACCCCCAAGGCATCTTTCGTCGCCGGTCTCACGCGCCGCATCGACCTCAATCGCCGGGCGGTGCAGACCGAGTTCTTGCCGCTGCCGGAGGACGACCTGTCGTGGCGCCGCGACGACCGCACGTGGAGCGTGCTGCAGTGCGTCGACCACCTCAACCGGACGCACGACTACTACGTGCAGCGGATCGACGCAGCCATCCCGCGAGCGGTCCCCGCCCGGGCCGGCGCCGACGTCTATGCGCCGACGTGGATGGCCCGCGCATTCATGGGCTTCGCCTTCAACCCGCTCGTGAGCATCCCGACGCTGAGCGAGCTGGCCCCGGAGGAGGCGCCCAGCGCCGGCGCGCTCAACGAGTTCATCACGCGCCAGAGCACGGTCCGCCAGCTGCTCGACGCCGTCGCCGATCTCGACCTGACGCACACGCCCGTGCCGCTGCAGGCCGGCGTCAGGTTCAACCTGGGCGACTGCCTGACGATGCTGGTGCGCCACGATGGGCATCACATCAGACAGGCACGCGCGGTGCTCGACGCGTTGACGGCGACGGAGGCGGTCGGCGGCTAGCCCGGCCGGGCCGCCGCGGGATCGGCAGCTAGCCCCGCCCGACCGCCGCGGGATCGGCAGCCAGACCGATCGGGCTGCCGAAGGGCCGGCAGCTAGCCCGGTCCGACCACCGCTGCGATCGGCCCGGCCCACTCGAAGAGCGGCTCGTCGCGCATCCAGCCCGCCGAGAGCTGCAATCCTAGCGGCAGCTCGAACGGCGACGCCGCCGGCACGGTGAGCGTCGGCAGCCCGGCGTGCGTCCACGGCAGGTTCATGATCGGATCGCCGGTCGACGCCAGTCCCTCCGGGGCCGGCCCCGGCGCCGACGGGCTCAGCCAGACGTCGACGCCTGCCGCGGCGGCCGCCGCCTCTATCTCGTCGCGCAGCCTCGCGCGTCCCGCTCGGGCCGCCGCCAGCTCGGCGGCGCCGACCGTCTGCCCCAGCCGCAGGAACTCGGCTGTCCGCGGCCGGTAGCGCGAGCCGTACTGGGCGAACCACTCCGCGTGCGCTGCCGCCATCTCGGCGGCGGCCATGCGGCGGTGCCGGACGTTGACCTCTTCGATGTCGTCGAACAGACGCACGCGCCGCACTTGGTAACCGGCGCCCTCTAGCGCAGCGACGTGGCCCTCGAAGGCGTCCCGCGTGGCGTCCGGCGCCTGCTCGAGGTA
>JBJYWW010000031.1:0-11928 GCA_046259645.1 Anaerolineae bacterium | reverse complement strand
TAGCCGCGATGTCACCTGTCGTAGGACCTCACGCGAATCGTGATGCGAGACTCACTGCGAGGCTCACTGTGAGACTCACTTGGGGACGCGACGTCCGACGTCTCGCGAGGCCGACGGCACGTCCGATGAGAGGCTGCGGAGGCGAAACGCAAGCCTCGTTGCCCGCTGTGTCGCCTCTCGTCCGCTACTCGAGTGGTGTCGGCTCTGGCGTTGGCGTGCGCGTCGCGGGCGGCAGTGTCTCGACCAGTGGTCGCGTTGGCGACGCACCATTCGTGGCAACCGCGGTCGACTCCTCCGTCGGCCCGGCTGTCGCGGTCCCCGTTGGCGTCGTGGTGGCGCCGTCAGTCGGCTGCGCGGTCTCGGCCGGCGTTGCGGATTCCGTCGGCTCCGTCGGCTCCACCGTCTCGCCTGGCATAGCTCCGGCGGTCGACGTAGCCACCGCGGTCTCATCCGTGGTTGGAGTCGGAGTAGCAGGCGGAGTCGCAGTTGGCGTCGGCGGCGGCTCCTTCAGCACGCGCGGCACGAACAGCAGGATGGGCGTGGGCGTTGCAGTGGGAGTCGCAGTCCGTGTAGCAGTGCTGGTCGCTGTGCTGGTCGCGGACGCCGTCGGCGTCGCGGTCAGCCACGGCGTAGGCGTCGGGACGGCCGGATCCGGCTCCCACACGAGGCTCACGTTGTCGATGTAGATCCCGCCACCGGGCGGTGCTCCATGCGGGGCATAGGCGGTCCACACGAGATACCAGACGTCTCCGCGGAGATCGATCGGTTGTCCGGGACTCACGATGTCCGTCAGGTTCATCAGGTCGAGCATGCGCGACGGGAACGCCCACTGCCCGGCGGAGCCCGTCGCACCGAACACCGGGACGCTCTCGTAGCCACCGTCCTCGATGGGAACGAGGAGGTGCACGAACAGGCCCTGGTCATCGCCTTGCGGCAGCATCAGCCAAAGGTCGAAGAACAGGTCGATGCGGGTCGCCAGGCTGGTGTTGCGCAAGTCGAGTCGCATCGTGATCGTGCTCGCCGCCCCCTCCTCCACTTGCGCGTCGCAAGGCAGCTCCACGTCGCCCCGCCCTGCGCCGAAGGCGCGCAGAGCCCGCTCGCCGGAGCGTGCCTGACAGCCGCTCGGCCACCAGGTCGCCGCCGGCTCGTTCGGCAGGCTCCACAGCCCGGGATCCGGCCATGCGGGGTTCTCGAAGCCGTCGAACGGCGCCCACGCCACCGACGGCACCAAGGTATCGGACGCCCCGGATTGTAGGCGCCCGGGCGCGATTGGAGACTTCGACGCACCGGTCGGTTGAGCTCCCATAGCCTCCGCAGCGGCCGAGACTTCTGCGGTCGAGACGCCTTCGATCCATACGCCTCCGGTTGACGGCCGTGCGTTCGAGACGCCGGCAAACGAGGCGTCTGCGCCCCGTAGGCCCGCGGACGGCAACAGAGCGGCCGAGAGGGCGGTGGCGGACGGCGGGGATGATGCGACAGCGAGCAGCGCGGCCACCACGAGGGCGGCGCTGGCCGCGACCGCCGTCACGCGGCGGTGCAGCGGACGGAACATCGAAGCGCCTCCGAACAGAGCCTCCGGCATGAGGCTCTCTGCATTGTACCCTCTGGACGGCATACGTTTGAACGACATTGCCCCGTATGCGTTACGCGGCGTCAGCCCTGCCGCTCGACTCCCGAGCCACCGATAGCATCACTGCCACCCCTTCGATATACTGCGGGAGGGCGCCGACGAGTGGTCGGTGCAGGCCGCAGACCGGCGAAGTGCAGCGTGTGCCGGTGAAGCGCAACGCATGCCGGCGTAGCGTACCGCATAGCGGCGAATCGTACACCGTGCCGACAGCGCTCACTGCTCGCCGGCCGGAACGTTCAGGCTCGAGAAAGGCGCGAGCCGTGTCCGTCCGCTGTGCGCTGCATGCCACAGCATGCGTGTCGCTTGCCATAGGGGTGCTGAATGAGACGTCCCGATTGGTTTCTGATTGCCATCGCCCTCGGCACCATGGCGCTCGTCCTCGCGGCGCTCTTCATCGCCGTTAGGCTGCCGGCACCGGAGCCTCGCGACGACGACACAGCCGCCGGCGCGGCGCACGACTACCTGCTGTCCTTGTCCCTGCGCGAGTACGACAGGGCGTGGGGATACCTCTCGCCCTCCCTGCCAGGCTACCCGACCACCGTCGAGCAGTTCCTCGACGACGTCAACGACGAGAGCTGGGCCTTCGGGCTCGAGCAGTCCAGCCGGTCCTTCGACGTCTCCGCAGAGACGTCTGAGCCGCTCGGGGATCGCGCCGTCGTGACCGTGCTCGAGTCGTCGTTCACGCAAGCCGGGCTCTTCGATAGCGGTCAGACTACGCGCCGTTTCGAGATGACCCTGGCGCGCGAAGGCGACGAGTGGCGGCTCGTGGACGGGGAGCGCTACTGGCACGAGTGCTGGAGCGTTCCGCCGCCGTGCCGCCGCGCTCAACCAGACGACTACGGCGACGAGAGCGGCGGTGGAGCGAGCGGCAGTGACAGCGACGGCGCCAGCGCACCCGTGGGCGCAGGGCGACCGGCCGTCGCTCTCGTGGCCGTCCCGGGCGACAACGACCGATGAACACGGTCAGGCGCGCCTATCTCTACCTGGCCTGCGCCGTCGGGGTGCAGGCCGTGGCGTGGGCGGCGATCGGCTTGCTGCGCGCCCCGACCTCCATCGAGCCCGAGAGAGGCGAGGCGATTGCGTTCAGCGCGTCGCTCGCCATCGTGGCGCTACCCCTGCTGCTGCTGCACTGGCGGTGGGTGCGTCATTCAGTGGCGGCCGATCCGACGGAGCGGTCCTCCGCGATCCGGGCGGTATATCTCTACTGCTCCATCGCGCTGTTCCTGTTGCCGCTTCTCGCCAGCGCCTACGACCTGCTGGCGGCTGCCTTGGGAGCGGCCATTGGGCTCGACGCCCAGTCGGTTCTCGTCGCGCCGTTCAGCGAGCCTGACGCCGCCGATGTGCCCGGCGCGATGCAGCTCGCGTGGCGGAGCCTCTCGGCCGTCCTCGTCCTGGCGGGCGCCATCGCGCTCCACGCGAGCGCGCTGCGGACCGATCGCGCGAGCGCCGCGCTGACGCCACAGGCGGCTGGCGTGCGCCGGGCAATAGTCCTCGGCTTCAGCCTGATTGGCGCCGCCTTGACGTTCGTGGCCGCGACCCAGCTCCTGCGCTGGCTGATGCTGCACTCCGACCCTGGCGTGCTGACCGCGGTCGCGGCGCCGCGGAGCGCGGTTCAAGAGGCCGCGCGAGCGACGATTGGTCTAGCCACGTGGATCCCATTCTGGCTCGCGGCGCAGCGGCTGTTCTACGGCAGCAACGAAGCCGCCACTGCCGAGCAGACGCTGGCCGAGCGACGGTCGGCGCTGCGCAAGGTGTATCTGCACGGGACTGTGTTCGTAACCGAGCTGGCGGTGATCGCTCCCGCGGCCGCCATCATCGGTGGTGCGCTGCGGTCCCGGCTGGGCCTCCCGCCGTCCGGGCACTTGTCCGGTCCGCTGCCGTACGTTCCGGTCGCCGTCGTAGCCTGGCTCTACCACGCGCGCGTCCTGCGCGACGATGCCGCGGTGGGCATCGAGACGCCGCGGCAGGCCGCGGTCCGCCGGACCCACGTCTACCTGCTGTCGGCTGTCGGCCTGTTCGCCGTCCTCGTCGGTCTGACGGGCGCGGTCCAGTCCCTGCTGGACGCGTTGGCCGGGCTCGCGGGAGTGGCCGGCGCCCCGGCCGACGCAAGTGGCCTGGCCCTATCCGCCCCTGCGCGCGAGCAGGTGGCGTGGTCGGCAGCGATCGTGATCGCCGGGCTACCGACGTGGTTGATCGCGTGGCACAGGGCGCAGTCTGCCGCCGCGTCGTCTGACGGGCTTTCAGCGCAAGAGGAGCGGCAGTCGATCGTTCGCCGCCTGTACCTGTACTTCTTCCTGTTCCTCACCACCGTGGCGGTGCTGGCCGGCGCGGTGGTGCTGATCTACCGGGCCCTGAGCGCCGTGTTGGGCGTGCCGACCGATCAGCAGACGCTTCAGCAGACGACCGCCGCCGCGGCCTACTGCCTTGTGGGAGCGGTCGCCTGGCTCTACCACCTGCGGGTCTTGCGGGGCGACCTCGCCGTGGAGGCCGGCGCGCTCGCCGAGCGACTTCGCCAGTTGCGCGTCGTCCTTGCCCTGGGCGACGACGCGCTTGACTGGACTGCGTCAGAGGCGCGCGAACTCGAGACCGCCGTGCGTCACCGGGTGGAGGCAGAGCTGCCTGCCCTGACGCTGATGACGTCGCGCGAACCCTCGGTGCTGTCGAGCGCCGACGTGGTCATCGCCGGCCCGGCGTACTTGTCCGGACGCGCGGACGTCACCGGCCCTGCGGACGTCAACGGTCCCGCAGCCGTCGCCGGACCGGGTCCCGCCCTGGTGCTGGCCGTTCCCGCACCGCGTGCCGGCGTGGCGTGGGTGGGGCTGGAGCCCGGCGACCACGAGGCGACAGCGGCGCACGTCGCCCACGCGCTGCGCCTCATCGCGCAGGGCAAGCCAGTCGAACCACACCGTCCACCGGGCGCGGGTACGATGCTCGCCGTGGCCGCCGGGGCGCTGGTGCTGCTACTGACGGTCGGGATGCCCGTCCTCGGGTTTGTGCTCGGGGGCGGCATGAGTAACCTCTTCAGGCCATGACAGAGGTTCATCCTGACGACGGCGTCGGCGCGGACGCCGCGTCGCCAGGCGCGGGAGCGGGACGGGCCCCAGAGGGATCTCCGGGCGTGACGGGCAAGCCCGCGCCCGCCGAGTCGCGGGCACCTGGCACGCAACCAGCCGGCCCCGAGCCGCCGGACGCGCGCGAGTCCCTGACAACGATCCGGCGCAGCGACGAGCTGCACCCCTCGCGCGGCATCCTCATCGGCGTTAGCCTTTGGCTCGCCGTCGGCGTCTTCGCGCTGTTCGACTCCGTTGTCGCCGGGGCCGGAAGCAACACTCCGGGCGCGTACATGGCGGTGCTGCTCTTCATGATCCCGACGGCGCTGAGCCACTGGGAGCTCCGCAGCTGGCTCGGGCGCACGGGCGGCAGCTACCGCCTCGTCAAGGCGACGGAGCGCGCCTACCTGTCGTACATGTGCGGCTGGCTATACCTCCTCGGCTGGGCCGCCCTCAGCGCGCTGCTCGCGCTGGCGTTCGCCGACTACGCCGCCCAGCTAACGCAGGCGATCGCCGGCTACGAAGTCGACCAGCTCTGGTTCGTGGCGGGGCTGCTGGCCGTCTTCACGGTCCTGAACATGCTCGGGCGCCGCCCCAGCTGGAATTTGGGCATGACGCTCGTCTCCGTCGGCACGGCCACGGTTGTGATCGTGACGTTCAGGCTCGGCCTGCGCGCCATCAGCCAGTCGGCGCCCACTCGCTACGGAACGGCGCCTCCCGGCGTCGACCTCTACGGCGCCGTGCTGATGCTGGTCGCCGCCGCGTGGCTGATCGAGCTGACGACACGACCCGACCGCCGGTCCAGCTCTCGCGCCAGCCTGGTGGCGCTCGCCGCCGGCCCGCTGCTCGGCATGCTCTTCGCAATGGCAGCGCGCTGGGCCGAGCCGTCGCTGCCCGACCTCGTTGACCTCGCCGGGGTGGTGTCCCCGTTCACGCAGTACGCCGTGTTGGCGGTCGGCGCGGTGGTAAGCGCCGTCGCGTGGCAGATCACCGCCCTGCTGATGCTGCGGTCGCTGTCCAGCATGGCCCACGATGGAGTGTTCCCGGCGATCGTCACGCGACGGCTGACAAAGCTCGGAACACCGGCGGTGCTCATCATCGGCCAAGTCGCGCTGACGCTTGTGCTGGTTGTCGGGCTAACGCCGTTCGACGGCAACGGTGAGCGGCTGGGGTTCCTGGCGGAGCTGGCAGGCGTCGCTTTCCTGCTTGTGCAGATCGCGGTCGGCTTCGCGGCGATCGTGCTAGCCGACCACCCGCGGGCCGCACGCCGCGCCGTGCGGCTGCCGCTGCACCCGATGGTGCCCGCCGTAGGCATGGCCGCGTGCGCGGTTCTCGTGGTCGTCGCCGACTTCTCCGTGTTGGTCGTAGTCGGCGCCTGGCTCGCGCTCTCGATCGCGCTCTACTACCAACACGGGCGACACCGAATGCGCTTGGCGCAGATGGGCGTCACTGTCTTCCAGGACACCACGGTCAGGCCACCGGTAGCCTCCAACTACGCCGTGATCGTGCCGGTCGCAGAACCGGCGACGTCGCACAGCTTGGTGGAGTTCGCCTCGCGGGTGGCCCGGGCTCACAACGGTCACGTGGTGATCCTCAATGTCGTGGTGGTGGGCGAGCAGCTGCCGCTGGGCGCGGCGCGCGAGGACGCGCAGCGGTCGCTGGCGAGCCTCGACGGGCTGATGGCCCACGCCGAAAGCCTCGGTGTCCCAGTCGAGGGTGTGTCGCGCCTCGCCCGTAGCCGCGGTCAAGGCATCCTCGACACGGTGATTGAGGAGAACGCCCAGCTGGTAGTCGTAGGGTGGCACGTGATCGAGCGCCCGGATGGGCGGCGTGAGTTCACCGAGCTGCTCAACGAGCTGATGGGCAGCGCGGCGTGCAGCATCGCCATGCTGCGCGGCGTGTGGTCCGGCAGCGTCAAGAAGATCCTCGTGCCGATAGGCGGCGGGCCGAACGCGCCGGCCGCCGCTCAGCTAGGGCTGTCGGTCACCGCGGTCGATGGCGGCTCCGTGACCCTCTTGAACGTCGCGCGCTCCCCGGGACCCGATGACCCGAGTGCGAGCATCAGGCTGCTGAACGAAACACGCCAGCGACTCAGCGACCCCGACAGGGCCGAGCCACGCGTCGTCGTCGCGAACACCGCGACCGAGGGCATTCTGAGCGCGCTGGAGGAGCACGATGCACTGCTGGTCGGAGCCACCGACCCCGGCTTCCTCGACTCGAGCTCGGCGGACCAGCTCCCGATCCGGCTGGCAGAGCGCATCGAGAAGCCTCTGGCGGTGGTTCGCGGCCCGATAGGCGTGTCGCGCGTCGTGGCGCGTCGGGCGTGGCACTCGCTCGCGGATGCCCTGCCCACGCTCGATGGGGCCGAGCAGCGCGAGCTGTACAAGGAGATGGCCCGGTCAGCCGCGCCGACCGTCAACTTCTTCGTGCTGATCTCGCTGTCGGCGATGATCGCGACTCTCGGGCTGCTGCTCAACAGCGTCGCGGTGATAATCGGAGCGATGCTGGTGGCGCCACTGATGGGGCCGATCGTCGCCACGGCGTCCGGCATCGCTTTCGGCAACGTGCGAATGCTGCGGAACGGAGCGCTCACGACGCTCCAGGGGTCGCTGCTCGCCGTGTTCATAGCGCTGTTCACGACGTTGATCACGCCGATGGCGGCGCCGACGTCGGAGATCCTCGCGCGCACCAACCCGACCATATTGGACCTATTGGTCGCCCTGGTCTCCGGTGCCGCCGGCGCCTACGTTCTGGCGCGCAAGGAGGTCAGCGACGCCCTGCCGGGCGTGGCGATCGCCGCAGCGCTAATGCCGCCGCTCTGCGTGGTCGGGATCGGCGCGGCGCTGTTCGACAGCGAGATCATCGTCGGTTCCACGCTGCTCTATGGCGCCAACCTGGTGGCGATCGTCTTCTCGTCGGCAGTGGTGTTCCTGCTGCTCGGCGTCAGGCCGCCGAACCACCTGGAGCAGGAGCGATGGCTGCTGCAGGGTCTGCGCATTTCGGTTATCGCCCTCGTGGTGATCGCCGTCCCGCTCACGATCGCGTTCGCCCGCAGCGCGCTGGCCGGGTCGTACTCGCAGAAGACGATGGCCGTCGTGTCCGAACACGTCCAGCGCTGGCGCGCTGACCCGACCTCGGAAGCCGACCACTACATCGCCATCACCGAGCTGACCGCCAGGTCGACCGGCTTGTGGGAGGTCACGGTGTCCGGCGTCCTCAACGCCGATCGCGCCATCACGCCGCTCGAGATGGCTGCGCTCGAGCGCGACCTCGACCGCGAGATCCGACCCGACGTGAACCTCGAGCTGTTCGTAATCCAGGGCACGATGCTCGAGGGCGCCACCGGCATGCTCGCCACGGCCACCGCTGCCGCGGAGCAGACGCCATATCTCGCCACGCCCACGGGCGTCGCCGGAACGCCGGCGGTTGCCACCGACGTTCCGCCGGTGGGGGAGGACTAGAAGGCAGGCAAGCTCAGCCGACTAAGTGTTCGGTGGACCCCAATAGCGCGCCCGGCTGCGTGGTCGGCTGGCCCCGCCAGTGCGATCGCTTGCGTGGCCGGCTGGCGGGCGCTGTTGCCGCGCTCGCCTACAGGCGCGCCAGCGCCCTCATCAGCAGCTGCCTGTTGTCCGGCGAGACGAACTCCGCGAGCACGGTCGACACGCCTGCTCGCAGCTCCTCGATCGTGGCCTCTTGCAGCGCCAGCTGGTTCTCGATAGCGGCACCGCTGCGCGGCTGCGCTGCGCCGCCCGAGGTGCCTTCGCCGCCGCCCGTTGTGCCTACGGCGACGCTCGTGCCGGCGGTGGCGGCGCTCTTGCCGGTCTCGCCGACCTTGACGCCGCCCTTGCCGCCCCCGCCACCGCCCTTGCCGGTCCCGCCACCGCTCTTGGCGCTCTCGCCGCCGCTCGCGCCACGGTCGTGACCGCCCTTGGCCGCGCCGTCACCGCTCTTGCCACTGTCACGACCGCCCTTGGCGTCGTCGCGGTTCTTGCTGCCGGCGGCACCGGAGCCGCTGGTAGCGGCGGGGCCGGCAGCGCGCCCGACCTGGACTGCGTTGGCGGCCTGGGCGGCAACGCCCGCGGCGCGCATCGCCAGCAGCTTGTCGCGCGCCACCACCGCATCGTTGAGGTCGCCGAGGTGGTCCTGCACGTCCTTCAGCTGCTCGATGAGCGTGGCGCCGTCCTCCCCGAGGATGCGGCTGACGAACTCCAGGCCGTAGCGCAGGCCCTTGCAGTCGATGCGCAGGGCGTGCAGCGCCTCGACCGGTGGTGGTGCCACGGCGCCCTGCTCGAACAACGTCTCGTAGCTGCGGACCGCCTCGAACCGCCTCAGCACCTCCACGGGCATCACATGACGCACCTGGGTCGGCGAGGGCTTGATCTTGGCGCTGTTGCTGTCGTCGTCGACCCGCACGCCGTGGCCCGGAGAGGCGCAAAACAGGCTGAAGTCCGCGATGAACCGGCGGTACTCGTCGCTGTCGAGCCACTCGAGAAGCTGCTCGTAGGCTTCAACGCGATGCGCCCGCCACTCGTCGGCCAAAGCCTCGTCATGCTCGGACAGCCCCTTGGATGCGCCGGCGCCGCCCTTGGCCAGCTTGTCCAGCGCGACATCGAGGTCGCGCACCGGCCCCAGGGCGCGCGTGGTCGCGCCCAGAGCCCTCATGTACCGCCTCAACAACGGCTTCTGGAACCGCTTGCCGAAGACCCTCGCCGCCGCGCGGCCACGCCTCGTCGCGACGCGCATGTCGTGCACGTACTCGATATCGTCTCCGCGCCGCGCGCCGGCCTCGTTCAGCAACATCGCGGCGAGCTGCCGTCGCCACGTCAGCCGGCCGGCTTCCGGCATGGACATATTGGGCTGGATGCCGAACACACCCACACCGTGTCCCGGCGGGTGGACGGCGCTGAGCGTGAGGGCGCGCTCGAACTTGCTCTCGCCCACGCCCTTGAGATCGTCGCGCGCCTCGAGCACGTCTACGACGGCCTTCATGTCGGCCTCGTTACCCTCGCCTGACAGCTCGAACTCCATCTCGGCGAACCGCGCTACCAGCTCCAGCGCGCCGTGCCGCACTCCGGCGCGGTCCGGGTCCAGCACCGTGACGCGCTCCACGCTCAGCTCGCCGATCGGTGACCCGGTCGGCTCGGCGGTCGGTGCGGCAGCTGCAGCCGTCGTCGGCGAGCCAGAAAGGGCCGTCGTCGGAGCGGCAGTGCCAGCCGTCGTCGGAGCGGCAGTGCCAGCCGTCGGCGGCGCGGCGTTCCCCGCCGCACGGTACACGGGACGCAGGTGGCGGCTCTGCTCGAGCATGACGACCGGTGCCAGGACGGGTGAACTACCCGTGATCTCCTCGACCGTCTGCCTGATCTGCGGCGGCCACGACAGCGGGTCGAGCGGCGGTGCCTGGGGCGGCAGCGAACCCTCGATCTCCATGCGGCTGTGGACCGGCCCGTAGCCGGTGCGCTGCAGCGCCTTCACGGTCAGCTTGGTGTCGTCGTCTATCTGCCGCACCCTGAGCGTGAAGCCGACCCGCAGCAGCGCGTAGTCGAGCGTGTCGTAGTAGGTGTCGGTGATCTCGACCAGCTTCCCGCGGCCAAGCACGTAGTCGTCGCCGAGACGCGTCAACTGGATGAGATCCTGCACCGCGGACCGCTCAGCGACCGCGAACTTGGCCTCGACCTCTCGAGGCGGCGGCCCGGGCGTCATTTCTGGCGCCGGCGTCGACTGTGCCGTCGCGGCAGCCTGAGGCGCCGCTGTCGGCGCGGGCGCTGGCTCGCGCCCGCGCTCGGGATCCATCGGGGTAAGCTGCGTCATGTCGTCCATGGGTCATCCTGGGATGCAGTAGTCGCCCGCGCCAGCTCCGGCGCGGCGTTCCCGCGTCCGGCTGATAGACCGCTCGCGGTCGGGCCGGACTGCGCCACTGCAAGTTAGCACAGCCGTCGGGCGCCAGCTAAACTCCCGAAGCCGTCCGTCGGCGTGAACGGCGATGACGGCGACCCGTGCAGGGGCGCATCGACGCGCTCGACCACCGACGCTAGCCGTCGTGCCCGCGCGGCGAGGGGCAGGCGCGCCGAGCCGAGGTGCGCCGGGGCGGGCGCCCCGGGGCGTCCGAGAACCAACGGAGAACAGCGAGTGGCACACGGCCAGGTGGGCATACGCCCGATCGGTACGACGCCGCGCAGCGAGATCCTCGCGCGCCCATTCCAGGAGTTCACGCGGATCGAGGCCTCCGGCGGCATCCTGCTGGTGGCGGCGACGGTGGTCGCCTTGGTCTGGGCCAACTCGTCGCGGAGCGACCTGTACTTCGACCTGCTCCACGTCGACCTGTCGATCTACCTGGGCCAGCACGGCCTGTCGATGTCGCTCCAGCACTGGGTCAACGACGGGCTGATGGCGGTGTTCTTCTTCGTCGTCGGGATGGAGATAAAGCGCGAGGTTCTCGTCGGCGAGCTCTCGGAGCTGCGCAAGGCGTTGCTGCCGGTGGCGGCCGCCATCGGCGGGGTGCTGGTCCCAGCCGGATTGTACCTCGCCGTGAACGCGGGCACGCCGGCGGAGTCGGGTTGGGGTGTGCCCATGGCAACCGACATCGCGTTCGCCCTGGGCGCGCTGGCCCTGCTCGGAAGCCGCATACCGGCCGGGCTGAAGGTGTTCCTGACGGCGCTGGCCATCGTTGACGACATCGCCGCCGTGCTCGTCATCGCCCTCTTCTACACGGCGAGCATCAACACCACCGCCCTGGCCTCAGCGGCGCTCGTCGTCTGCGCCCTGATCGTAGCCAACGTGCTCGGGGCCCGGCATCCGCTGGTGTATATCGGCCTGGGGGCGTTGCTGTGGCTGGCGTTCGCCCAGTCGGGCGTCCACGCGACGATCGCCGGCGTGATTCTGGCCATGACGATCCCGGTCCGGTCACGTATCGACGCGATCGAGTTCCTGGGGTCCGGCCGCGAGATGCTCGACGCGTTCGAGTCGGAGGGCGGCGGCCACGACGTGCGATCCACGTCGACGCAACGCGCGGTGGTTCAGTCCCTCGAGACATTGTGCCAGCACGTCGAGACGCCGCTCCACCGCATGGAGCACGCGCTGCACCCGTGGGTGACCTACGGGATCCTGCCGCTCTTCGCTTTCGCCAACGCCGGCGTCCGCGTCGTCGGTCACCTGGCCGATGCCCTCACGCACCCCGTAAGCATCGGCATCGTCGTCGGGCTCGTGATCGGCAAGCAGGTCGGCATCACGTCGTTCGCAGCGCTTGCCGTG
>JBJYWW010000030.1:0-10965 GCA_046259645.1 Anaerolineae bacterium | reverse complement strand
CGGCCCTGCAGATGGCCCGCGATCACCCGCTGCTCGGCGTGGGCCTCGACAACTTCCTCTACCTGTACGGGGACCGGTACGTGCAGAGGGATGCAGTGCAGGAGCGCTTCCTCAGCCACCCGCACAACGCCGTGCTCGACTGGTGGACGCGACTTGGATTGCCGGGGCTGGTGCTGTTCGTGGCGGTCGGTGCGGGGAACCTGCTCGCCGGGGCCAAGGCGATCGCCCGGGCGTGCGATTCGCGAGGTCCAGCTGCTCTGGCCCGCGGCCCCGCCTGGAGTCCATGGCTGCCGCTGGCCGTCGGCGCACTGGGCATGCAGGTCTATGCTTTGGCGCACGGCATGGTCGACAACGTGTTCTTCCTGGTCGACCTGGCAGTGGTCTGGTGGATCGGGCAGGCGGGCGTGCTGGCCGTGCTCGACGAGGACTGAGTGGGCCCACCAGGATTCGAACCTGGGACCTACCGGTTATGAGCCGGCTGCTCTAACCACTGAGCTATGGGCCCCTCTCGATCGTGGAGCGGGTGATGGGAATCGAACCCACACCACCAGCTTGGAAGGCTGGAGCTCTACCATTGAGCTACACCCGCGAGGACTGTCGGGGCGAGAGGATTCGAACCTCCGACCTCAGCGTCCCAAACGCTGCGCGCTAACCGGACTGCGCCACGCCCCGAGGCGCCGGCCCATTATAGGGACGGGCCGAAACAGGGTCAACGGTTTGGCCGGCACGGGTACTTGCTCGGTCGCACCGGCAAGCCAGCGCCCGATCGTGCTCGCACCCCGGCCGGCCCGCGCCTTGCGCGGAGCGGCCCACCTTAGGGCCAGGTCAGGTTCGGGCAGTCGAGCGTGAACGCGATATCGAGGTAGATCTGCTCGAGCTCCTCGGCGGTCGGGGCCAGGAACGCGTACTCGGGCCAGGTGGCTATCTCGCTCAGCAGCTCCTCGTCCAGGTCCTCGCCGAGGCCGATGGTGTAGATCGTGATGTGCTGGCCCTTGGCGCTGTCGGCCACCTCCCGCACCACGCTGTCCTCGACGCTCGAGCTCCGCCCGTCGGTGAGGATGATCATCACCTTGTTGTTGTCGTCGACCGCGCGCTCGCTCGTCAGCTCCTCGGTCGCCGCGATTATGCCCCGATCGATGCGCGTGCCTTCCTTCGGCTCGAGGGCGTCCAGGGCCAGGCGCAGCATCCCAAGGTCACCGGTGAGCGTCTGCTCGACGGCAGCGTCGCGGTTGAAGGACACGATCGTGGCCTGATCGCCGGGCAGGGTCAGCAAGTCGATGAAGGTGTGGGCGGCGTCCACCGCCAGGTCTAGCTTGCTGAACTCGCTGCCCTCCTGCGACGGCCAGCTCATGCTGCTCGACGTGTCCATCACCAGCGCCACGTCCGCGAAGTAGGACTCGGGCCGGCACTGCTGCTTGAGCGCCAGCGGCAGGAAGATCGGCTCGGGCGGCAGCGGCGTGTTCGTCGGCCGCGGAGTCGGCGTCGGGAACTGCGTCGACGTCGCCGTCGCCGTCGGCTCTAGCGACAGCACGCTGATCGCGGGCACCGGGAAGCGCAGCTCGCCGTCCTCGTCGAGCCCGTCGACGTACGTGGCGGAGGCCTGGACGTTGGTCGGGTGGACGCCCAGCTGCGTCGGCTCGACGTCAAAGCTCAGCTCCAGCCCCTCGAACGGCACGTCCGTCAGCGTCCAGGTGAGGGTGTGCGCGGTCGGGTCCCACCGGGCCGGCGGCACGGCGGAGCCGCTGACGTACAGCATGTTGTCCGGCAGCTCGTCGACGACGGTCATCGAGGTCGCCAGGTACTCGGCGGTGATGCGCCGAGCGATCTCCGTATAGATGTCCACAAGAGCGTTCGTGTCGGGCGTGTAGTAGTAGTCCTCCGGCGTGCTGGCCGAAAGCACCATTACCATGGGGTCGACGTCGCCGAAGCCGATGGTGAACAGCCGAGTGCCTCTGGCCTGCGCCAGCGCGGCCTCGGCCAGGGCGTCGTCCGGCTCGCGGTCGCGTCCGTCCGTGAGCAGGATGATCACCGGCTGCGTGTCGGGCCGGCTGTTCGCGCCGAACAGCTCTGCAATCGAGACGCTGATCGCTTCGGCGATGTTGGTGCCGCCGACCGCGGTGATGCCGCGGACAGCGCTCTCGGCCGCGGCGCGGTCGTGCGTCAGCGGCTGCGCCAGGCGCCCGGAGTTGTTGAACGTCACGACGCCGGCTCGGTCACGGGCCATGTCGATCTGTCCCAGGAACACGAGGGCGGCCTCGCGTGTGGCCGTGATCTTGTTGCTGTCGTTCATCGACCCGGACCGGTCGATGGCCAGGAGGATGTCCGCGCGGGGCGAGGTGTTCGGGCATTCGCCGCCGATCTGCAGGGTCACCTTGGCCGTGTCGCCGATCCTGATGGCCTCGGGCTCGGCCCGCTTGTCGCCGCGCAGCCGGCAGAGTCCGCCGCGCGAGGCCGGCGGCTCGGGGACCGCGTCCGGGTCGAGCTCCCACACGCGGACCGTGTCGGCCAGCCTATCGACCGTGTAGACACGACCGGTCGCGTCGACCGCGAGGTCGACCACTTCTGACGCACCTGCGGAGTATGCGGAGACGTCCCACGCCGCGACCACGTTGCCGTCCGGCGTCAGCTTGCGCACGAGCCCGTCAACCGTGAGAACGTAGGCGCTGCCGTCCGGCCCGACGTCCACCTTGGTGGGCACGCCCTCTATGTGCCACCGGTTCGCCAGTGTGCCGTTCTCGTAGACAAGCACCTCGCTGGAGCTCCTGCTGACGACGTAGGCACGGTTCGCTGGGTTCGGCACGGGGACCGCGATGTCCCAATACAGCGTCCAGCCGGTGCCAGGCTCGAGAGGCCAGCCGCCGATCGGCTGCATGGTCTGCGTGACGCCGTAGTCGCGAGCCGCCATCAGCGCACTGTCGAGGACCGACACCCGAGGCAGCCCCTCGCGCCAGGCCAAGGACGTGAGCCAATAGTCGGTTGCCCCCTCGCTGAGCCGGACGAACTGCGAGATCGCGCCGGTCGGCTGCACGCGCAGGAGCCGCCTCGTCTCGCCCACGATCATCTCGCCGTCGGGCGACTCGACCATCTCCACGGGCGGGACGCCGGTCCGCAGCACGATCTGCGCCTCGGGCGAGCCGCTGGCGTCGAAGGCCTGGAGCCGCGGCCAGCCATCGAGGACCCAGATCCGGCCGCTCGGACCGGCGTGGATTGCGTGCGGCCTGTTGAGCCGGCCCGGCGGGTAGCCCAGCAGCGGCCACTCGTCAGGCTGCACGTTGCCCGGCTGCCACGGATAGTGCAGGACGCCGTGGAACGGGACCGCGTCCTGGCTGACCACGCGAGCGACACTGGCGTAGATGCCACGCTGCTCGGTCAGCGCCAGCCCCTGCATGCCGGCCGAGTAGAGGGCCTGCCGACTCGCGGCGGACCCGGCCGGATACCACAGCACTGCTCCGTCGGACTGCACGTAGAGGTCGCCGAGGCGATCCACCTCCACGTCGATCGGCGGCAGGTTGGTGGCCAGGCTGCCGGACGGCGTGCCGTCCGCCGAGTAGAACCTTACCTCGGAGGCGCCGTAGTCGGCGACGTAGACGCGGCCGTCCGCGCCCACATCGACCCCGCGCGGCTCGTCGAGGCCCGACCAACGCGCCGCCTCGACGCCGGCCTCGAGCGCCACGACCTCGCCGTCGGAGCGATCGGTCACGTACACGCGCCCCGAGCGGGCCGCGATGCCCCAAGGCTCGTCGAGCCCCGGCACCGTCCACTCGGCCTCGGCCACCCCCGCCATCGAATAGGCCACCACGCGCTTGTTGCCCGAGTCGGTGACGTAGAAGCTCTGCCCATCGATCGCCACGTCGCGCGGATCTCTGAGCTCGCCGAGCGCCTCTCCCGGGTGGCCCCAGGCCGCAACGAAGCGACCGCCGTACTCGAACCTCTGGACGCGGCTGTTGCCGCGATCAACGAGCAGAACGTCGTCACCGACGATGTCTATCCCAGCGGGGTAGAGCACCGAGCCTGGTGCGCCCTGGCCCTCCGAGCCATCCCACGTGTCGGCGAGAACGTAGGCGTCGCGCAGCTGCGCCGGCTCCGCCGGCCCGTCCCGCAGCTCCGACGGTGGCAAGCCGTGGTCAATGCCCTCGGGCGCCGCTACGACGGCCGCGGGCTCGTCCAAGCAGACGCGCGCGACCCCTAGCAGGCTGACGACGACGGCGGCCGCCGCGAACGCGGCCGCGGCTAGTGCTCGCCTACGTGTTGCCATCATGTGACGACCTCCATTGTCGCCTGCACTCGGCGACGCCATCCGTATTGATGCTCGGGAAGCCCGACCGGTTCGCCGGTCGGGCGCCAGGGGCGTGGCGTGTCACGGTCCTAGGCACGGCAGCTCGCGAGCGATGCGCCGGTACACGGCCAGCAGGTCCTCCGCGTCGGGGGCGAAGAGGTAGCTGCTTGGGTCGCTGGCAACGCTCCGAAGCAGCTGCGGATCGACGTCTTCCCCGACTCCCACCACGTACACCACGACCCCGCGTCCCTTGAGCTCGTCCGATGCGCGCAGGACCTCGTCGGTTGTGACGCCCGACGGTCGCCCATCCGTGAGGACGACCGCCACGGGCAGGTTGCCCTCGGTTCGCCCTGGTCCCGACAGCGCCTCGCCGGCCGCGGCAAGGCCGAGGTCGATCCTCGTGCCCGGCGACTGCGGTAGGCCCCGTAGCGTCCGCACCAGCACGTCGAGATCGCGCGTCAGCGGCGCGTCGACCGCCGCCGTCGAGTTGAAGTGCGCAATGGCCGCCGCGTCGTGATCCAAGTCCAGCAGCTGCGCGAAGGCGACCCCCGCGTCCACGGCCGCCTCCATCTTCGTGCGCCCTGCGCGAGTCGTGGCGAGCATGCTGTCCGAGGTGTCGACGACGATGGCAACGTCGGCGTGCTGGAAGCGCTTCTCGCACCGCTCCTTGTAGGCGAGCGGCATGAAGATCGGCCGAGGCGGTTTCGTCGGAGTCGCAGTG
The DNA here is from genome assembly GCA_046259645.1 of Anaerolineae bacterium. Lineage (GTDB taxonomy): Bacteria > Chloroflexota > Anaerolineae > Epilineales > Epilineaceae > JBJYWW01. Next base: position 5,968 of record JBJYWW010000030.1, on the reverse strand, counting down.
GGACCGGGCGTGTTGGTCGGTCCGGGTGTCGGCGACACGAGCCGCGTCGGCGTGGCGGTCGGCGCGATCACCACCACCTCCGGCACCGGGAAGTCGACCCGGCTGCGCTGCCCCAGGCCGTCGGTGCCCTCCCCAACGGCCACCACGTTCGTCGGCCACGTGCCGGTCTCGAGAGGCCGCACGAGGTAGCTGAGCTGGTAGCCGGACAGCGGGACGTCCGACAGGCGCCAAGTGAGCAGTTGTCCGCTTACGGACGGCTGGGGCACGCCGCTGTCGAGAACGTACTCCATGTTGGGCGGCAGCAGGTCGGTCACCGTAAGGATGGCGAACAGCACGTCGGCCGCGATGCGCTCGGCAATGGTCCGGTAGATCTCGAGGAGCTGCGCCCCGTCCGGAGCGAAGTAGTAGTCGTCGGGCGCCGAGGCCATGTCGCGAAGCAGCGTCTCGTTGGCGCCCGAGCCGAAGCCGATCGTGAAGAGCCGCGTGCCCTCGAGCCGCGCCTGCTCCGCGGCGCGTTGCGCCGGGATCACCGCGGAGCCGCCGTCAGTGAGCAGGACGACGACCGCCGTCGCCTCCGGTCGCCGCCGCGGGCCGCTCAGCTCCGACCGCGCCTCGTCCACCCCGGCTGCGATGTCGGTGCCGCCAGCGGCGGAAAGGGCCTCGATGGCCGCCCTGGCGCTCGAGCGATTGCCGGTCAGCTGCCGCAGCAGCCGCGCGTCCTGGTTGAAGCCCACCACCGCCACGCGGTCGACACCGAGATCGACGGCATCCAGGAAGGCGAGCGCCGCGTCCTGCGCCGCCTCCATCTTGCCCTCGACCGACATGGAGCCCGAGTGATCGATGACCAGGACGACGTCGTTCATCGGCCTCAGGCTGGGGCAGCGGCCGTCGATCCTAAGCGTGATGCGCACCTGCTCGCCGAGAGCGATCTCGTGCGGGCTCGCCCACTTGTCGCCGACGGCTTCGCACGCCGGCTCGAAGTCCGGAACCGCGCCGGGCTCGCCGTGTGGGTCCGGCGCGTACACCTCGATGTGGTCCAGGCCCGCGTCCGCGGCGAGCACCCGCCCCGTCGCGTCGACCGCCACGTCGACCATCCGAGACCGAGGGTCGGCAACGTCGCCAGCCCGCCAGACGGCGAGCAGCGTGCCGCTCGGGTCGTACTTCCACAGCCAGCCGTGCCTGTTGAGCACATAGGCGTTGCCGTCCGGACCGGCCGCGACACGGACGGGGCTTCCGGGCACCGCCCACGCGGCGATGACCGCGCCGCCACCGTGCTCTCTCAGCTCCACGGAGTCCGAGCCGCGGTTGACCACGTAGGCCCCCCGTGACGACCAAGCGAGGTCCCAGAGCGCCAGCGACGCTCCGCCACCGGGCCGGAACGACCAGCCGCCGACGTCGTCGCCGTCCTCGGACAGCAGTCGGACGCGCTGGCCGCCCAGATCGAGCGCCGCCGCGGAGCGCGTGACGCTGTCGTAGGCGGCAGCGACCAGCCAGGCGTAGTCGGCGCCCGACGACGGCACGTCGAACTGCCACAGTGGGAGCCCGTCGGCCGTGAGGCGAGCCAGCGACGCATCCGTGGCCACGAGCACCGTTGACCCGTCGGTGTTCGGCGGCCCGGGGGACATGTCGTTGGCGCGCCCGACCGGGACCTGGCCGAGCACGTTGCCGTCGAGGTCGAAGCGCTGGATGCGTCGCCAAGCGTCGGCGACCAGCACCTCGTCACCCGCCGCAACGCGGTAGGGCTCGTCGATCCGGCCGAGCGGGGCTGGCACGGTGCCCCACTCGCCAACGACCGCGGGCGGCGAGCCGGCCCAGTGACGTACCCCGTGCAAGGGCCGATCGTCGTCCTGGAACGTGGCGTAGAGCTCAGTGTCGAAGGGGCCGGCGCCAGGGCTGGCCGCGATCCCGGCGATGCCCGGGACCTCCATGGCTGCCGGCACCACCGGTAGCCCGGCCAGGTCGTCGTGCCGGCGGATCGCCCCGTCCTCGTATGCGACGCGCAGTCCGCCCGTTGCGTCGATCGCGATGTCGAGCGGCGCGACTCCCAAGTCGTCCGTCTCGTTGACCTGCGAGCCAGACTCGTCGAACACCACGATGCGGCGATTGCCCGTGTCGGCCACGAACAGGCGTCCGTCCGCGGAGGCCGCAGCGCCGCGAGGGCGGTTGAGCTTGCCGAAGCCTGTGCCGAAGCCGCCCCACGTGTCCAGTCGGTCGCCGCGGGTGTTGAACACGGCGACCTGGCTGGCCCCGTTCTCGATGACGAACAGCCTTCCGTCTGCACCGGCGGCGATGCCGTACGGACCGTCGAGCCCGCTCCAACGCCCGTGCGGCGCGCCGTCCAAGGACAGCAGGGCCACCTCTCCCGCGGCCTCGTCCGTCACGAACACGCTGGAACCTTGCACGGCGACGTCCACCGGCTCGTCCAACCGGGCTTCCGGGTCCGCCGCGGGCCCACCGAGGCTGCCCACGACGGTTCCGTTGCTCTCATAGACTTGAACCCGGCGATTGCCGGAGTCCACCACCAGCACGCGACCGTCGTACGGGTCGACCGTCAGCCCACGGGGCTCCAGCAGCGCGTCAGCAGGCTGAGCGCTCGGGTCGGACTCCCAGACGTCCACCAAGCCGTAGGCCTCGGACGGTTGACCCTGCGCCGCAGCCACTCTCGCGCGGTCCCGGAGCGTCAGCGGCCCGTTCGGTGTAATCAGGCAGGTCAACGCCGCGGCGACGAACACAGCCCGCAGGTGCAGGCCTACCGTTGATGAGCGCGCACCTCGACCGCGAGAGCAGCACGGCGAAGCGGCCGCTTGCCGTGCGGCGCCACTAGCGCGCATCGCGTGTCCAGGCCGCGCGGAGAAGCTGTTCCCGCTCGCTGTCGTCATCGGCCGGGCGCATCCATGATCGATGTCGTCGGCCCCGTGAAGGAACGGCGACTCATAGGGTGGCGGCAAATAGAGATTATATGGCGGCGCGGAAGATCGCCCCAACACCGAACAGCATGGCGTCCAACAACAGAGACCGGGCGCGGCCATCGCCGCGCCCGGTCTCTCAGAATGCGCTATCGCGCTCGGACCGGCGTCCCGCTACTTCGGGATCACCGGCGTCGGCGGCCACGGCTGGCTCCAGTCGTGACGGCCGGTGCACGGGTTCAGGGTGCGCGAGATCTGGCGGTAGATCTCGTCGACCTCCTCAGCGTTCGGCTCGTGGTAGAACATCTCGGGGATCGTTGCGCAGTCGGTCAGCAGCTCGGCGTTGATCTGCTCGAGCAGCGGCGCATTGGGGTCGTCCTTGCCCACACCGATAGTGTAGACCCGAATGCCCCGCGCCTTGGCCGCGTTGGCGGCCTTGCGCACCGTGGTCTCCATCAACCCGTCTTCCGGATCGTACGGGACCTTGTTCGGTAGACCGTCAGTCAGCACGATCATCACCGGCATGTTGCCCGGGATGAGCCTCTCCGGGTCCAGCGCCTCGTTGCCGCGGTAGAACGCGAGATCGAGCCGCGTGCCCTCGCCCTGCTTGTCGCGCAGGCCGTTGATGGCCCTCTCGATGCCGCGCTTGTCGTTGTCCAGCTGGTGCTGGATCCAGGCCGTGTTGTTGAAGCCCACGACGGCGACCTGATAGCTGCGGCCGTTCTTGTCTGGCGTGAAGTCGAGCGGCTGGATGAACTCGAGCGCGCCCTCGAGCACTGCGTCGAGCTTGGGCCGTCCGGCATCGGTCGGCCAGTTCATGCTCGTCGACATGTCGAGGACCAGGGCCACGTCGGCGTAGAAGTCGGTCGCCTCGCACCTCTCCTTGAGGAGGATCGGCAAGTAGATTGGCTTCGGTCGCGGCGTGGGCGTGTTGGTCGGTGTCGGCGTGTTGGTCGGCGTCGGGGTCGGTGTGTCCGTCGGCACCGGGGTGAACGTCGGTGTCGGAGGCGGCGTGGCCGCCGTTGACAGAGGCTCCGGCTGCAGCACGGTCACCCACGGGATCTGGAAGTTCCAGCTGCGCGAGCGACCCTTGTTGTCGACGAGCTCGCCGGTGGCCTCGGAGTTGGTGGGCATGTAGCCGGTCTTGAGCGGCTTGACCTTGAACGCGTAGGTCACGCCGTCGGCCGGCACGTACACGTCCTCCCACCGCAGCCACTGATCGGGATTGTCCGGAGAGGACTGCGGCGGGTCCGCGCTCTCGGGCACGTACTCCATCCAGTCGGGCAGCGCGTCGTAGACCGTGAGCTTCCGCAGGTTGATCTTGAGGATCTTGTCGCGAATGCGCTCGAACACGGCTTGCAGCTGTCCGGCGTTCTCGGCCCTGAAGTAGTACCGCGGGCCGCTGGCGACCTGGCGCATGCACTGCTCGTCGCAGTCGCTGCCCACGCAGACCGCGATCAGGAGGATGCCCTGACCGCGCGCTTGGCGGGCCGCCGAAAGCACCGGCTCACAGCCGGCGTTGTTGCCGCCGTCCGAGAGCACGACCATCACCTCGGTCAGCTCGTCGCGGTTGAGGCCTTGCCGGCCCTGGCTGATGACGCGCAGGCCCTCCATGATGCCGAGGTCGATGCGCGTCCCGCCGTTGGCGCCGACGCGGTTGACGCAGCCGACGGCCTGGTTCTCGTTGTTGGTGAGGCTGCACAGCCGCCGCGCCTGCGAGTTGAACTCGACCACGCCGACCTTGGTCGACGGGTAGCTCGTCATGTCCAGGCCGCGGATGAGCCGCGCGGAGGCCTGCTTCATCTGCTGGTTCTTCTGGCCGGCCATGGAGCCGGAGCCGTCGAGAACGAGCACGATGTGGAGCGGGAACCGCTCGCCCGCGCACAGCGCCTTCACGGTGAGCGTGATGTCGACAGTCTCACCGTAAAGCACCACGTTGGGGTCAGCGATCTTGTTGTAGACCGGCTGACAAGGGCTCTCTTCTCCGGCTTGGGCCGGGGAAGCCTGTTGGGGAGCGGCCTCGGCAGGCGAGAGTGCCACGAGCGCAGCGCCCGCAAGCACGATCACGAGTGCCACTAGGCCGAGGGAAAGGAACCGGCGCATGTCGTCTCCTTCCTGAAACAGGAACTAGTATTGTCGGTCGCGGCGCTGTCAGTCGGAGGGGAGCGGTGCCTTCCGCCGCGCGGCACTGCCTCGTTAGCAGTGCCATATCGTATTTGCGTCGGTCAGCGACGTCAAGCGCGCTCAACGCCCGAACACGCCAAGAACCGGCTCGCCGGCCCGACGCTAACGGCATTATAATCGACGCCTCACGCGGTGTCAAGATCCAAAGGCCGAAAAGTCAGGCTCAAGCGCCTGTTTGGTCAGCAATGTCAGCAAGCAAGCGGTGCCGTGGCTGGGAATGAGGGCGCGTGCGTACCGTTCGTCGAGTGCACGTCGTCGGGTACGCGCAGCCGAGTGCCAAACGCCGCATGCCGGAAGACGAGCGCGACCAGTGGTCGCGGTTTGAAGACCGCCTGCGACTGGTTCATCATTCGACTGGCGCTCGGCGCCGCGATGGGTTGCGGCCGCGTCGCCAGGGGCGCCGGGTGTCGGGGCGGATGAACCGGCGGCGCGGCGAGCGGCAAACGCGGCGTTCTATCTCACGCGCTAGCTTGGTCGTTGGTCAGTAAAGGCGCGCACCTGGGCGCGGCCGCCGTCGAGTTGCGACTGAGGGATGTCTCCGCGGGCGACAGCCGATGCGGAAGATGGAGGGGACGGATGACCGACCAGTGGAAGCAGCGAGCGATGTTGATCGCGGCGGCTGCGGGCATCGCCGCTATGGCGGTCGCCGGTGTCGCAATGGCCGAGCGGGCTGAAGCCGCGACCCCGGCGCAGGAGGTCGGCAACTGCACCGTCGCCGGCGACAAGGTGGCGTCACCCAGCAAGGTGCTGCTCGGCGAGACCGTGCAGATCCAGCTCACGCTGGATCCCGACTGCCCGCCGGCGGTCCTACGCGAGGCGGACATCGTCTTGGTGATCGACTCCAGCCTGTCCATGAGCCAGAACGAGAAGCTCGAGGA
>JBJYWW010000029.1:0-10539 GCA_046259645.1 Anaerolineae bacterium | reverse complement strand
GTGCGCTCGTGCTGGCTGCCCTGCTGCTGCGCGACCTCAACACAGTGGCCCCGCTCATCACCATGTTCTTCCTGATCACGTACGGGATGATCAACGTCGTCGTGTTCACGGAGCAGAGCCTGCGCCTGCTGAGCTTCCGGCCGCTGCTGAAGGTGCCGCGGATCGTGCCCTTTCTAGGGGCGGCTGGCTGCATGTTCGTGATGTTCATCATCAGCCCGGTGTTCGGGCTAATCGCCGTTGCCCTGGTGGTCCTCTTGTATTCCATGCTAGTGCGGCAGCAGTTGCGGGCGCCGTTCGGCGACGTGCGCAGCGGGCTCTTCGTGGCGCTGGCCGAATGGGCGGCCAAGCGCGTCAGCGACCTGGCGCCGTCGCAGGAGCGGGCGTGGAAGCCCAACCTGATGGTGGCGGTCGACCGCATCGAGGATCTGCAGGGCAACTTCTACTTCCTGCGCGACCTAACGTCTCCCCAGGGCTCGATCAAGCTGGTCGGCGTCTCGCCGCCGGAGCAGTCCGGTCAGTTGAGCGCGCAGTTGGTTGAGATGGCCCGCGCGTTCCGCGACGAGGACGTTTTCGCTACGTCCACGGTCATCGCCGAGAGCGAGTTCGGTCGCGGCGTGATCGCCGGTATGCAGGCGCTTCGGGGCGCCTTCTTCCGCCCCAACGTGCTCTTCCTCGCCGGCTCCCGCGAGTACGGCCCTGAACGCGAGTCCGAGCTGCAGAAGGCCATTCGCCAAGCAAGCGAGGACGGCCTGGCAGTCATGCTGTATTGCGACCATCAGCAGGCGCGCCTGGGGCGCCGCCGATCGATGAACGTGTGGGTGCGCGACCAGGGTCCGGCCTGGCAGCTCAGCATGCACCTCGGCAACCTCGACCTGGCCCTCTTGTCGGCGTACGTGCTGCAAGGCAACTGGCGCGGCGAGGTGAACCTCCTCACCGTTGTGAGTGACGACGAGGAGATGCCGGCCGCGCACTCGTATCTGGCGAACCTGGTCAACGTCGCGCGGCTGCCCGAAGTCGCGGTTCACGTTGGAACCGGGGGCTTCGAGCCGTATATCGCGCAGGCGCCGCGAGCAGACCTGAACGTGTTCGGCCTGACTGGCGGCGCCGACTTCGGTTTCCTCCGGCGGATGGTCGAGCTCTCGGGCTCGGCGTGCCTGTTCGTGCGGGACTCGGGCAGCGAGAACGTCCTCGCCTAGCCGCCCTGACGCGACGCAAGGTCGATGCCCGAGGCCGGCCGCGGCCCGACCTTGGCCCGGCTGCGACTCAAGGTCAAAGCCCGGGACGCGCGGAAGCCGACCTGCACCTGGCCGCCGCCACTCACAGGTCAGCTCCTCAAGGTGCCGAGGGCCGTCAACAGACGCTCGCGCACCTCGTCGGCGATCGTGTCGATCGTGGGGTTCTGCACCACGCCCAACATCGCCCTCGGATCCACGCTGGCGACCACGGTGCCCTCGTCGCCCTCGTACAGGACGACGTTGCACGGCAGCAGCACGCCGATGTCGATCTCCGATTCCAGCGCCCTGTTGGCTAGCACCGGGTTGCACGCTCCGAGGATCAGGTACCGCCGGAAGTCAACGCCGAGCTTCTCCTTGAGCGTCGCGCTCAAATCGATCTCGGACACGACCCCGAAGCCCTGTCCGCGGAGGGCCGCGGTGACGACCTCGACCGCGTCGTCGAATTCGAGGTCGACTTGCGACCTGAAGGAGTATCCCGCATTAGAGCTGTCAGTCATCGGTTCCGTCCTGTGTGGCAGTGGCGGGCAAGGCGCGCGAGAACCTTGACACGGGGACGCACGCGAAGCGCTACAAGGTGTCGCGCCATAACCGTGACACGGGACCGCACGAGAGTCCGACGTCCTGACGCGCCGGAATCTAACGTGCGGCAGCGGGCGGGGGCGCTGCCGAGCGACCCTCGCGAGGCGTCACACGCGGAACCCGGATGGTCAGGTCGTTTCGGGGCCGCTCTGGTCGTCGTTCGCGACGGGGTCGGGTTGCTCCGGTAGGAAACGGATCGTGACGCGCTTGAGGCGCGGCTCGGCAGCCCGGAGGCGCCCCTCGAGCTCCTCGACCAGCGCGTGCGCCTCCGGCAGCGGCAGCTCGCCGATCGTGCGCACGAACATCGACAGGCGCAGTCCGGACGGGACGCGAACGACCTCGATGTCATGGGCGTCGAACAGGCCGGTGACTTGTTCCGTCTCGCGCTTCGCCAACGCCGCCACGTGCGAGGCCTCTGGCGCCGGCGACGAGCGCAGCGTCCGGCTGGTGCTTGGCTCTAGGTGCGTGACGACGCGACTGACGCCGGGCGCCTCCAGGCGTATGGCGTCCTCAATGGCCGACGCCTGCTCGTCGGCCCCCGCGACCGTAAGCGCCGAGTCCAGCTCGAGGTGCAGCCCGACCTCGGTGTCGTTGCCCGCGCCACCCCCCGTGTGGACATGGATCTCGTGAGCACCGACGCCGTAGCGACCGGCAACGCGCCGCACGGCGGTGGCCACGTCGTCGCCGACGAGGCCCCACTCGGGCTCGATGTGGACGACAACGTCGCGCACCCCTGGCAGCTGCGCGAGCAGCTGCGCCTTGACCGCGTGGCCTATCTCGTGCCCCCGCTCGAGCCCCAGGTCGGGCTCCACCTGCACGTGCAGGTCGACGGCCACGGAGTCCGCAGGGCCACGGCTGCGGATCTTGTGGACGCCCTCGACACCTGGAACGGATCTGGCGATGCTCTCCACGACGGTCGGGTCCAGCGCTGCGGCGTCGGACAAGACGCCGGCCGTGTCGCGCGCGATCTTGTACCCGACCCACGCAATCACCGCGGCGATCCCCAGCGCGAGCAGCGGATCGACCAGGGGGTAGCCGGCCCTGACGGCAAGCAGCCCGCCCACTAGCGCCAAGCTCACCGCGGCGTCGGCCCGAGTATGGCCGGCATCGGCCAGCAGCAGCTCGCTGCTGAGAAGCCTTCCCCAGCGCGCCTCGTACGTCGCCGCGGCGTAGTTGAGCCCGAATGCCGCAAGCGGGGCCGCCAGCGCCAGCACGCCGATCTCCGGCGCCTCGCCGGCCGCACCGCTCATGAGGCGACTGATCGCGTTCGTCGCTAGCCGGGCACAGGTGACGAACATCAGCGCGACGATGACGACCGCCACCAAGGTCTCGAGCTTGCGGTGGCCGTACGGATGAGACTCGTCGGGCGGCTGCGCCGCCGCACGGGCGCCGACGAGCGCCAACACGTTCGCCCCGCCGTCGAACAGCGAGTCGACCCCGCCTGCCGTCAGGGCCAGGCTGCCGCTCGCCTGGCCGGCGGCGAGCTTCACGCCGGCCGCCGCCAGGTTCAGGCCGAGCGTGATCAACAACACTCGCTGCACCTGTGCCGCCCGCGCGGCGCCGGTGTTCGGTGTGAGGTCGGCCTGCCCGGCGATGTCCTTCACGGTGCCATGATACCAGCCAAGCCGATCGGAAACAGGGTCGCGCCAGTCGGAGAGCGGGAGCGGGAGCCGCCGACGGGCGGACGGCCGCAGTTGGGCCGTCGCGGGCTGACGTCCGCAAGGATGCCGTGGCGGATGGACGGCTATGGGGTGGGACGAGGCGGATGGGCCGCTGGCAACATCGCGCGGATTGGTATACGATGGCCTTGATGGGCGCCGCCTGGCAGCCCGCAGTCCCGAACCAGCCGCGACCCCGGCACAAGGAGGATGCAGCACCATGGACTTCCTGATCTCCGCGATCGTCAACCTGGTCGTCTCCGCCCTCATCCTTATCGTGGTCGACAGGCTGAACCTCGGCCTGTCGGTCGGGGGCTTCATGAACGCGGTCATCGCCGCGATTGGGATCGCCATCGCCAACTTCATCGTGCTGTGGCTTGTCACGGCGGCAGGCCTCGATCTGTCCGACAACAACATGATCGTCGCGGCCATAGTGTATCTGCTGGTGGCCGCGGCCGGGATCTGGCTGGCATCGATCTTCCTGCCGGGCTTCTCGACCGACGGCTTCACCGGCGCCATCGTCGCCGCGATCGCCATCGCGGTCATCGTCTGGATCGTGGACTTCGTCATCGCGATGTTCCAGTAGCGCGAGCCTAGCCCCAGAGGCAGAAGCGCGACAAGAAGCGCATCAAGGTGGCGCGCGCGGCCCGGCGTGGTTCCGCCGGGCCGGCGCTTTTCTTTGCCGGCCTGGCGTTGCTGGCGGTGTTGGCGTTCGTCTCTGCCTGGCCCGACATGGAGGCGAGCGTCTTCGACGCGGGCACGTCCCTGGCCGCCGACGAGGCGCTCCGCTCTATGGACTGCCCGGTAATGATCGCCGCCGACGAGACCTCCTCGGTGGCGGCAAGCTTCGCCAACCGCTCCGACCGGCCCGAGTCCTTCCTGGTCCGATCGCGCGTGACGCGCGGCTTCATCACGTTGGTGAAGGAGGACACCCAGCAGGTGCACCTCGAGCCGGGTGAGGAGCGGACCCTGTCTTGGCCGATCGAGGCCGACAACGCAGCCTACCGTCGGCTCGTGATGGCGCGCGTCCTGGCCACGCGGAGCGCCGTACACAACGCGCGCGAGGGCTCGTGCGGGGTGCTAGTGATCGGTGTGACCGGCATCAGCGGCCAGGCGCTGTTCGCGGTCCTGCTGCTGGCTGCGCTGGCGTTGGTCGCGGCCGGTGCAACCGACTGGTGGTGGAGGCGGCGCCCGCTTCTTCCGACCGAGCAGGACACCGTGCGGCGTGTGGGCGCGCTCGCGGCACTGGTGGCCGCGAGTCTCGTCCTCGGCCTGTTGGGGTGGTGGCTCCCGAGCCACCTGGCGCTGGTGACCGCTGCCCTGTACGCGGTGCTGCTCGGCGAGCAGACGGTGACCCGGTAGGCGGCGGCATCCCTGTTGCCGGCCGGCGTCGCATGGTATCCTGCCACTACCGCGGTAGCTGGCGACCCGGGAGGCGCGGATGAACCTCAGCGAGTACTTCGGGCACTGGAAGCAGGTGCGTGGCGAGCTGCTCGAGACTATCGACAAGTTCGAGGACGACGAGCTGCTGTTCGTGCCATACGAGGGAGCCTGGCCGGTGGCCAAGGTGATGCTCCACATCGCCGACGCGGAGCGCGGCTGGTTTCGGCACGTAGTGCGCCGCGAGACCGAGGAGTGGCCCCCCCAATCGAAGCTGGAGGACTACCCGTCGAGGGAGGCGATCAAGGCTCTGCTGACGGAGGTGCACGACGACACCGAGGCCTACCTCGAGAGCCTGGACTTCGATGAGCGGAAGACGCTCATCGAGGCCCCGTGGGGACCCATGATCACGCTCGGCTGGATCGTCTGGCACGTGCTCGAGCACGAGATCCACCATCGGGGCGAGCTGTCGCTGATGCTGGGGATGCTCGGCCGAGAGGGGCTGGACGTCTAGGGTGCGGCGATCCGCCTCGGCCGCCCGGACGGCCGCCCGGAGGCGCGAAGCTGCATTGGGACCTTGACTGACATGACCCTCGACGCGGACGCATCCGACCGGCGGCGCATACCTCCCGCCCGGCCGATGGCCGCTGCCGCCATGCTGGCCGTCGCTCTCGTGTGGGGGCTGCGGCCGGCCGCGCAAGCGACTGCCGGAACCAAGGCGAGGTCGGCGCCGACAACCGCGGCAGGCGAGACGAGATCGGCGCCGGCAGGCGATCTGGAGCTCGTGCGGATCACGCCGGCGTGGGACATCCCGGACGGCTGGGCCGTGATGAGCTGGGACGCAGATTTCAGCGCGGAGCGAGTCGTCCTGGTGCGCGGCACGGACAGGATCGAGTACCCGCAGCCGAATTGGCGCACGCGGGACCTGTTCGTGGTGGATGAGGACCGGAACGCGCGACCGCTGTACGGACCTGAGGCAGGGACGTCCGGCGACCCGATCTCGCGTGTCCTGCCCGCCATCAGCGGCGACGGCGAGTCGGCCGTCTTCGCGACCTATCGCCAAGCGTATCCGCAGGGCACCGACCTGCGGTTCTGGGTCGACGGGGTGGGGCAACAGGTTATAGCGGCCTCGGGACAGAACTTCGACCTCGACTTCCCTGACCTCAGCCGCGACGGCGAGCGTGGCGCCTTCGTGGAGATCCTGCCGCTAACTGCCGACAACTTCGTGTTCCGCATGCGACTGCACGCCTGGGTCGCCGCGTCGGGAGCCAGAATGCTGGCCGAGTACCCCAACCGCCACATCACGGGGCTCGCCATTGGGGCGGATGGCGGTCACGTCGCCTACTGCCTTGAGGATTTCTCGGAGGACGTGGACCGCGGCGAGATTCGGCTAATCGAGCCCGCCAGCCGTGCCGACCGCGTGCTGCTGACGTACGTTGGCGTCGCCGGACCGGTGGCCGTGAGCGCCGACGGATCGGCGGTGGCGGCCTTCCTGCCGGACACGCCGGCCGAGCTCGGCGGACCGGGCACGGGCGACGCCGGCCCCGGCGTCTATCTGTGGCGCGAAGACGACAGCGTGATGCGACTCGATGAGGGTGACGGGAGCGCCGACTCGCGCGTGCCGCTGACGATGTCCGACGACGGGACGCGCGTCTCGTGGGCCGGGCTGGTGTGGACGGACGGGCAGGGCGTAGAAGAGGTCGTCGACCCGGGACTGGGGGCGGAAGTGGTCAACGCCCGGATGGCAGGGGACGGCCTGCACTGGACGGTGTGGCTGCCGGACGGGCCGGATGGCCCCGGGCTCTACCGGCTGGGCCCGGCGGCGCCGCCGGAGCCGGCGCCGATCTGGTTGCCGCTGGCCTTGAGGTAGCCCGCCGGCCATGAGCTCGCCGGATGGCCGTGAACCGTGCGCCGGGAATAGCGGCGCGCGGAGCGGTGCGCGGCGGTCCCGGCCGGCGTGGGACGTCTTCGCGTGGATCGAGGAGCACTGCGCGCCGGAACCATGCGACACGGTCGAGTTGATCTACGACGACATGGAGTCGCAGTCCAACCGCTGCCTGCCGGTCGTGTACCAGCCGTTCGACGGGCGCGAGCGAGCCCACTGGCGCGACCGCGGTGCGATCGCCGACTTCGCCGCAACGGTTCGAGCGGACGGCGCGCGGTTGCTCGACTTCGGGCCGGGCGATGGCTGGCCGTCACTCTTGCTTGCCCCGCGCGCCGCGGAGGTGGTCGGCGTCGACGCATCGGTGAGGCGCGTGACCGTGTGCTCCGAGAACGCACGGCGCCTCGGGCTGCCGAATGCCAAGTTCGTTCACGTCCTTTCCGGGCAGCCCCTGCCGTTCCGCGACTCGAGCTTCGATTGCGTCACGGCCGCCTCGTCGGTGGAGCAGACGCCGGACCCGCGGGCCACCCTGCGCGAGCTGGCCCGGGTATTGCGACCGGGCGGTCGTGCGCGGCTGCACTACGAGTCCCTCGGGCGCTACGCCGGTGAGAACCAGCGCGGTCTCTGGCTGCAGTCGCTGTCGGAGTCAGCGTGCCGGCTGCTCGTCTATGATCGCGACGTGGACGGAGAGACAGTGCGCCAGCTTGCCCTAACCTACCGCCTGCCTCGGGCCCAGGTGGCGGCGGAGTTGCGCGAGGACCGCGGCATCGGTCAAGGGCCGCACGTCGACGCCGACCCGTCCCCGGCCGACTTGACGCCTGACGACCTGGCGCGCTTGGCGCCGGCCTGCTCGGGCGCGCGCGTGTGCGTGACGACTCACCCGTCCGGGGCCACGCTGCAGGGCTGGCTGATCGACGCCGGGTTCAGCGAGGTGCGACCCACCGAGAGCGGCGCGGAGGCTGCCGGCAGGCTCTACGATGCCCTCGACGAGAGCGAGCGGCCGCTGGACCTGGATGGGGTGGACGCGCTCGTGCGCCCCGTGGCCGAGCTGGCGTGCGAGCGCCCGGTCCCTATCAATCTCGATCCGATGCTGACGGCGGCGCGCTGACCACACGCGGGCACACCGTCGCGCCGTAGCAGCCGGCGCGGCACGAAGCGCACGTGGACTTAGGCTGATCGGAGCAGCGTGCTGCGCTGCGCTCATCCACGAGTTGCCCCTTGAGCACCCAGAATTCGATCATGCCTTCGAGCGCCGACGGCTCGATCCCGAGCTCGCGGCTGAGCGACCTCAGGTCGGTTCCGCCGTCGCTGCGCTGGACCGCCTCCAGCACCTTGCGCAGCATCGAGCCCTAGCCGGAGACCAGGCGGCCGAACTGATAGACGGCCAGCGCAACCAGCCAGGCCACCGCGAACTGCCCGAGGACGCTCGTCCACATCCAGCGCGGTCCGAACTCGTGGCGGGCCGCGGCGATGGCCACCACGCACGGCGTGTAGAGCAGCACGAACACCATGAACGCGAGGCCGGCGGCGGCCGGCACGCCGCCGCTGCTTCGCTCGAAGTCGGCGTGGATCGCGGCCATCATCTCCGACGGCTCGTCGTCCCGCTCGCCGCTCGGCGCTGCGCCTGGCCCATCCTCTGCCTGCTCGGAGCCGCCGATGTCAATGCCGAAGATGGCCGGTATCGCGATGAGCGTGTCGCGTGTGGCTCGCGCGAAGCCGGCCGCGATGAACCGCAGGTCGGCGGCCAGGCCGTCCGAGGCCGGCTCGCCGGCTTCGGTGCCGACGGTCGGGCCCAGATCGCCGACCGACAGGTCCTCTGCCCCGGCGCCGTAGACCTGTGCCATGGTCGAGACCACCACCTCCTTGGCCACGAGTCCCGTCATCAGCGATCCGGTGGCTTGCCAGCTGTCGAAGCCAAGCGGCGCGAACAGGGGCGCCGCCGCGGTCGCCGCGCGCGCGAACAGGCTCTCGTCGACCGGACCGCTGCCGATCCCGTCGTCGCCGGGCGGCAGGGCCATGAACAGCCACAGGAGCACGCTCACCGCGAGGATGATCGTCCACGCCTTCTTCACGAAGCTGCGCGTGCGTGACCACATGTGCGTGAGCACCCCGCGCAGCGTCGGCACGCGGTATGGCGGCAGCTCCATCACGAACGGCGTCTGCTCGCCCGTTCGAAGGACGCTGCTCTGCAGCACCAGCCCTAGGATCACCGCGGTGATGATGCCGACGACGTACATCGAGAACACGACCGTGCCGGCGTGCCGCGGGAAGAAGACGGCCGCGAACAGCACGTACACCGGCAGCCGCGCACCGCAGCTCATGAACGGCACGAGAAGCCCGGTGAGGATCCTGTCCCGCTCGTTCTTCAACGTGCGCGTGGCGTAGATGGCCGGCACGGTGCAGCCGAAACCCACGAGCATCGGCAGGAAGCTCTTGCCGTGGAGGCCGAAGCCGCGCATCAAGCGGTCCATCACGAACGCCGCCCGCGCCATGTATCCGGAGTCCTCGAGCAGCGCCAGCACGAAGTACAGCGACATCAGCACGGGCACGAAGGCCATCACGCCGCCGACGCCCGTGAGCGCGCCGTCCACGATCAACCCCTCCACCCACGTGCCGCCCAACCCAACCGCCTGCAGGAGCCGGCTGGTCCAGCTGGCGAGCGGGCCGCCGACCACGCTGGCGATCCACGCAACATAGGGCGCGGACACGTCGGTGGTCAGCTTGAACACCAGCCACATCGCCAGCATGAACAGGGGAAGACCGAGATAGCGGTGCGTCACGATGGCGTCGATCCGGTCGGACATCGTGATCTCGTCGACGGGAGGACGGCGCACCGCTTCGCGCGCCAGGTCGTGGATCCACCCGTAGCGGGCGTCGGCGACGAGCGTGTCGACGTCGTCACCTAAAGACCTCTCGAGCCGCTCGCTGCCGGCTCGCGCCGCTTCGACGATCTCCTCGGTTCCGGGCGTGCCGACCACGAGCGCCGTGACCAGCGGGTCGCCCTCCAAGAGCTTGATGGCCGTCCAGCGGGGACCGCGCGCGCGGGACAGCTCGTCGTGCGCCCGAATCAGCTCGACCACCGCACCGATCTCGCGCTCCAGCTCGGGGCCGTAGTCGACCTCTACTGCCGGTCGCTGGTCCGGGGCGAGTCGCGCGCTCGGGTCGCCGTCACGAGCACCGACGGCGGCGAGCATGGCCGCCTTCAGCTCCTCGACACCTTGGCCCTTGCTGGCCGCGGTCACGATGACCGGCGCGCCCAGCCGCTCGGCGAGCAGCGTCGAGTCGATGTCGACGCCGCGCGCCGCCGCGGCATCGGCCATGTTCAGCGCCAGCAGAACGTCCCCGCGCATCTCGAGGATTTGAGTCGCCAGGTACAGGTTCCGCTCGACGTTGGCGGCGTCGACGACGACGACGACCACGTCAGGGCGTTCGTCGACTATGAAGTTGCGGGCGATGATCTCCTCCAGCGAGTAGGCCGACAGGCTGTAGGTGCCCGGCAGGTCGACGATCTGGATCGTGAGCCCGTCAGTGCGCCACTCGCCGGTCTTCCTCGACACGGTCTTGCCGGGCCAGTTGCCGACGTGCTGGCGTGAGCCGGTTAGCGTGTTGAACAGCGTGCTCTTGCCGGTATTGGGGTTGCCGGCGAGCGCGATGGTGCCGCCTGACGCGCCCGCCTGGCTCCACAGGGAAAGCGGCCGGACGCGGGTGGCTGCCCTCCGCCCCACCGCCGCTCGGTGGGAGGAGTGTCGCCGCCGCCGACCGGGGCCTAGCGGCCCGAACCCCTGGATCCGGCCTCGACGACGCA